>RFIM01000113.1 GCA_003695215.1 Chloroflexota bacterium | reverse complement strand
TCGCGGTCATCGCGCAGGAGCCCACATTCGCCAGCGCGTTCTTTGGCGCGCTGCTCGTAGGCTTCCCAGTGCGTCAGCCCGAGAATCTCAGCCAGGATTTCCTTGCGTTTGGCAGGCGTCTGTGTGGCGAAGGCGTCGGCTTTGCCTTGCTGCAGGAAAGCGGAATGAACGAAGGTCTCGTAGTCCAAGCCGATGCGCCGCTCGATCTCTAGGTCAACATCACGCACGCCCGCATGTTCATTCAAAGGCAGCCACTGACGGCTATGCAGATCGTATTGGCGCAGCAGGACTTCTACCTTGCCGCTTCTGCCGCTTCTGGTATATGAGCGCTGCACCTGATAGTAGTGCCCGTCCTGCTCGAAGGTGAGCGCGACCGACATCTCTTGCTGGCCGCTGTGAACGAGCTGATCGCGATTGGCTGAGCGCGCCTTGCCCCATAGCGCCCAGGTGATTGCGTCCAGCAGGGAAGACTTGCCCGCACCGTTAGGGCCCGTCAGGCAGGCGACGTGGATACCTTCAAATGAGAGGCGCACTTGTTCGCGATAGGCGAGAAAATTCTTGATGACCAGCTCGATTGGGCGCATCAGTTGCTTTGTTAGTCACCAGCCGTGCTCAAGGCGCGCGATCAAGCGATCAGGCATATCAGCGCGGCGCATACGCTCTTGAGTCACTTGGACAGGATAGGGCACGCGGCGATACTCGAGAATCTGCTTCTCGACCTCTAAAATGGCATAGGAAGCGTCCGGATTGGCATCGCGTGGCTGGCCAACGCTGCCTGGATTGACGATCAGGCGGTGCCCGTTCAGCTGCTTAGGCTCGCGGTAGGTGGGCGCTTGTGCATCTGTATCGCCGCGCTCAGAGAGCAGCTTGTAGATCACAGGCGTGTGGGTGTGGCCAACGAAGCAGTAAGGCGTCTCGAAGTGCGGGAAGTTCAAGGCGGCAATGATCGGATCGAGGATGTATTCCCAAACGGGCTCGCGCGGGCTACCGTGCGCTAGGGTATATTGCCCTAGCACGAATGTGGTCGGCAGGGCATCCAGGTAAGCGAAATTCTCGGGCTTGAGCACCTCTTGCGTCCACAAGACGACCTTGCGCGCATCGGCGTTGAAGGTGCGGATATCTAGCCTGCCCAAAGCTGCCCAATCGTGGTTGCCTGCCAAGCACAAGTGCGGCAAGGTTCTGAGCAACTCGCAACACTCATTAGGATCCGGACCGTAGCCGACGACATCGCCAAGGCACCACACATAATCCCAGTCGCCTTTGGCGTCCTTCAGCACGCTCTCAAAAGCCGCCAAATTTGCGTGAATATCCGATATGATTAAAATTCGCATGGTTTGCCTACGTCCCGAACGAAGTTTGGTGCAGCACCTGACTTGCAGAGTATCTTAGCACGAAATTCGGCACAGGTCGAAAAAACTGACTGCGACTTTGTGAAAAAATCGTACAAGGCGTATAATAGCGCGGCATGTGGCAGAACACATCGCACAAGGGTCTGGTAGTTCTAGGGCTGCTTGCATTGGCCTTGTGTGCATGCGCAGCGCCTGTGTCTTCACCAACAGAGACGCCCCTGCCGAGCGCGTTCGTCAAGCGCAATGCCGATTGGCGACCGATAATTCAGGTCTTTGATGGCTATGAGATGGTGCGTGTGCCGCCTGGCTGCTTCGAGATGGGCATGGCGCATGGGCGGCGCGATGAACGTCCTGTCAGCCGTGTGTGCATCGAGCGCGCCTTCTGGCTCGACCGCTTTGAGGTGACCAATGCACAGTATGGTTCTGAAGGTGCTTACAGCGGTGCGCAGATGCCACGCGGCAATGTGACGTGGTTTGAGGCGCGCGATTTCTGTGCGGCGCGTGGCGCGCGCCTGCCTACTGAGGCAGAGTGGGAATATGCCGCGCGCGGTCCAGACGGGTTGATCTATCCGTGGGGCAATGTGCTGCTGCCTGATCGGCTGAATTACGATCAGCGGCAGCTGGAGCCATCGCCTGTGGGCAGTTTCCCGAAGGGCGCTTCATGGGTCGGCGCGGAGGACCTGAGCGGCAATATGTGGGAATGGGTGAGCAGCCTGTACATGCCTTATCCGTACCGCGCCGATGACGGGCGTGAGGACTTGAACAGCACAGCCTTGCCGCGCGTCTTCCGTGGCGGCTGGCTGAGCTATGTGGATTACGGAACGAGCGCAGTCATGCGCTTCCGTCTGGCTGCGAATGAACGCGATTGGCGCATCGGCTTTCGCTGCGCCAAAGACGAGTGAGTAAGCTATACAAGGAGTAGTCGAACCATGTCACATGCAACAACTGATCAGTTGGATGAAACCTTCATCCTGACCAAAGCTGAGATTCGCTTCTATCGTGCGGTAGCTGTGATTTTCATCGCCTTCGTCTTGATAGAAGTGCTCCTGCGGGCGGCTTTTAATCTCTTTCCTGCGGGCATTCGCGCAGAGCTGTTTATGGTCAGGCGCGTGCCATGGTCGGTTCACCCAATGGTTCCACCTGCGCCTGGCACGATCTATGACCATCCATATAGGCATGTGCCTTACCAAGTGGACAGGGTGACGCAGTTCCGTGTAGCGCCCGACCTTGAAAATCATGAGGTGTATTGGGGCGATGCCTATTTTCATGTGAACACGGTCCGCGTGTGGGAAGGACACATCGCAGGGTTCCGCAGCAAGCCGATAGGCTATCCGCTCAACGTGATGGTCTTTGGCGATGAGTCCACGTTTTGCTGGACAGAATTTGATGATTGCTGGGTCACGCAGTTTGCCGAGCGCTACGGCACATGGTTCAATGCGGGCGTGCCTGGCACAGGCACGACAGGCCAATTTGGCTTGATTGAACAGATTGCGCCGCCAACTAAGCCGCGTCTGGTCGTCTGGGCATGGTACGCTAATGATCTAAGAGACAGTTACCGCCATGATGTAAGCAAGAGTGGTACGGCGCCATTTTACTATTACCTGCCGCTGGTCAATCCATCGCCCAAACCGAGCGGCGCTAGTGCGATGTTCATGTCCGTTCGCCTGATCGAGCGCGCGCTAGGGCTCAACAATGATCCTGCTTACGAGATGGTGAATGTCGGCAATCGCTCCATACGCATCCCAAGCACGAGCAGGCCGCATCCTTTCTCGCTAAGCTGGGCAGCTAACCGCTACGGACTTTACCGCGCTCAGGAACTGTTCGATAAGGCGCGCCAATTTGTGCGCGAGACCTTCGGCGCCGAGCTGTTGATCGTGCTAATTCCGAGTAAGGAAGAAGCTTATGCCAAGGCCTTGAGCGCGCGCTTCGGCCAAGACTACATCGATTCGATCAGCGCGGCGCGCCGTGAGTTGATCGCCTATCTTGAGTCGAAAGGACATCGTTACATCGATGCGCTGCCTGCTCTACAAGCCGCAGTTGAGCGCGGCGAGAGCGTTTACTACAGCGTGGCCGAGTATCTCGATCCAAGCGGCAATCGCGTTTTGGCGCAGTTGGTTGGCGAGTACATCGACCGCGAAAACTTGCTCTCAACGCCTTGATATCCATGCTCGGCAGAGTTGAGCACAAAGATCTTCGCAGTGCATGGCGTCAGCGCCTTGGGCTGATTCTTTTCGGTGTGCTGCTGGCGTGGCTGCTGATCGAGATTCTGCTGCGCGTCGGCTTTGAATTTCTGCCGCCGCGCCTTCAGGCTCAGCTGCAAGGCGTGCGGCGTGTACCTTGGTCAGAAGAGCGCCTTGTGCCTGCCTTTCCCTTTATCTTGGATCGGACGATCCAAGTGCGCTTGCCCGTCGGCTTGCAGAACTATCCTGTGCGCTGGAGCGATGCGCGCTTCCAAGTGGATACCATCAGCCTTTGGGATGGGCACGGCATCGGCTTTCGTAGCGCGCCCGCGCGCTATCCACTGGACGTGATGACCTTTGGCGATTCGTTCACCTTCTGTTGGACAGCTTACGCTGACTGCTGGGTCACACAACTAGCGCAGCGCTATGGCAATTGGTTCAATGCGGCTGTGCCAGGCACGGGCACAGCCGGGCAATTCGCCCTGATGCAGCAAATCGTGCCGCCGACTAAGCCGCGCCTGGTCATCTGGACATGGTTTCCGAACGATCTAAAAGACGTCTACGACCTCGACCTGCTGCAAGGCAAAACCGAGCCGCTTGAGACGCCGCCGCCACTCAACCCTGACCTAGAGCCTGTCGGCTTAGGGCAATTCTCGGCTGTGGCGCATCTGATCTACCTCGCCGTGACGCCACCAGTCATCTTAACACCTTATCAACATTACCAGACTGTATTCGTGAACAACCGCCCATTGCTGATCCGCACCACTGAGTATCCGCACGCCGACTCGCTGAGCTGGTCGGCTAACCGCTATGGCCTGACGCGCACGCTAGCCCTTTTCGATCAGGCGCGGCGTTTCCTGCGCGAGGCAGTTGGCGCAGAGCTGCTGATCGTGCTTTTGGCAACCAAAGAAGAAGCCTACAGCGCAGCGCTCAGCCCGATTCTCGGCGCCGAGTACCTTGAGTCAATCGGTGAAGGTCGCCGTGCCATCATCGCGCATCTCGCTGCCAACGGCTATCATTACATAGACGCCCTGCCTGCGCTGCGCGCTGCCGTCGAGCGCGGCGAGAGCGTCTTCTATAGCTTCGACTCGCACCTGGATGCTAGTGGCAACCGCGTCTTGGCGCAGTTAGTAGTCGAGTATCTTGAGCGCGAGAATCTGCTGCCCAGCCGAGAATGAAATGCTGAGAGGAAGCACTTTTCGCTGTATCGCAGTGCGGCTGATTGCCGTTCTAGCAAGCCTTGCACTGCTCTTCGAGAAGGAGTTTGGCCTATGTCAACCAACGCGCTGCTTGTGGCGCTGATCAGCTTCCTGATCGGCCTTTCCAAGGGCGGATTGGGCGGCCCTGTGTTAGGTGCGATGATCGCGCCGCTGTTGAGCCAGGTGATGCCTGTGCAGCAGGCAGTTGGAATCACCTTGCCGATGCTGCTGACAGGCGATGCGATGGCGCTACGCGCTTATTGGCGCGCCTGGGATTGGCGTCACCTGCGCATCCTCTTGCCTGCAGCGCTGATCAGCACTTTCATCGGCGTGGCCATGCTGCGCGATCTGCCTAATGAGACTCTCAAACGCCTGCTAGGCCTGTTCTGCCTGCTAACAGTGATCTACAAGCTGAGCAGCGATGCGCTGAAGAACCTGACCTACACGCCGCGCACATGGCACGCCTGGCTAGCAGGCTTCATCGCCGGGCTTGGCTCAGCTGTGGCCAACGTCGGCGCGCCCGCCTTCACAGCTTATATGTTGCTCCAGAAGGTGGCGCCGCGCGTTTTCATGGGCACCGTGACTGTCTTCTTTGGCGTGCTGAACGTGCTGAAGGTGCCGCTCTTCCTCTCAATCGGCGCTTTAGAGCCGCAAGTGTTCCTCAGCCTAGCTTGGACGCTGCTGCTGGTGCCGATTGGTGTCGGCATTGGCTACTGGCTCGTCAAGCGCTTGAGCCCGCGTTTATTTGAGCTATCCATGCTGCTCTTGCTGGTTTATATCAGCTTGGCGCTGCTTTTCAGTTAAGGCGCTTGCGCGGCTCGGCTAGGTGCAGCGCCGAGAGCCAGCCGAGGCTTGCCAAGAGCAACGAGCTAAGGAACACCACAGGATAAACGCGCACCATGACAGCCGAAATTGGCAAGAAGTCGGGCAGGAGCGCCTCAAGGTTGCTGAAAGCAGGGCGCGCTGTCAGCTGCAGCAGAGTGCCGCCAAGAATCGGCGCTAGGTTGCTCACTGCGCTGATCGTGTTGGTCAAGCCGATGTAAATTGGGCGCGCGTGTGGCGGCGCATGCGTGATCATCCAGTCGAAATAGCTTGGATAGATCGTGCCGCTGACCACGCCCATCAAAAAGAAGGTGACGTACAGCGCAGGCTGGCCTAGGCCCAAGTAGCTCAAGAAGGCGAAGGCGCCTTCTAGCGCCAAGCATGCGCCTGCCAACAACAAGACGGCTTTGCTGCCCGAACGTCGGCTCAGCACGCCCATGCTCAGCGCGCCGAGCGCATTGCCAATTTGGATCAGGATGATCGTGTCGGCGATCAGCACCTCGCTTGGAATGCCCAGATTGCCTGTGGCAAAAACCGTGTAGAACGGCACGCTCATCGTCGCCAAATCGAAAAGCAGGCGCGTGCGCACAAAACGCCTGAAATCGCGGTCAGTGCGCAGCACATTGCCCAGGTAAGCGCCATACTCGCGCATGCTCGGGCTCTTCTGTGAGACAGGCGCAGGCTGCTCCTCGCGCAGCAGCGCTAAGCCGAGGCCGCCGCACACAAAAAAGGCGCCCGCCACTGCGAAGATCAGCGCGTA
>RFIM01000112.1 GCA_003695215.1 Chloroflexota bacterium | reverse complement strand
TGCGGTCGCGATGATGCCCAGGGCGCAGCCGGAGCCAAGTTCGCTGTCGAAGAGCTGAAGATCAAGACAGCTTTCGTGCTGCATGACAAGACCGCCTACGGCGAAGGCGTAGCTACCTTCTTCGCTCAGGCGCTCGAGGAAGCAGGCGTGGAAGTGCTCGGCTTTGAAGGCACCACTGAGACCGCCAACTTCGATGCAGTTATCACGCCTATCCTCGCCCAAGAGCCAGACCTGGTCTACTTCGGCGGCATTTACAACCAAGCAGCTGTGTTCTTCCGCCAAGCGCGTGAGAAGGGCCTGAAGTCGCAGTTCATGGGCCCAGACGGCATGGATAGCTCTGACCTGGCCAAGATCGGCGGCGAGGCAGTCGTCGGCATGATCTACACCACCACTGCTGGTCCAGCTAGCCTGTATCCTGCAGCGGCACAGTTCATCGAGGACTACAAGGCGCAGTTCGGCATCAACCCAGAGGCCTACGCGGCTGAAGGCTACGCAGCCACGCAGATCGTGATCAACGCCTTGGTCAAGGCGATCAAGGAGAACAACGGCGAGATGCCGACTCGCGCCCAGGTGGCTGCGGCAGTGCGCGCTACTGAGGACTTCGAGACGGTCATCGGCACCATCAGCTTCGACGCTAATGGCGATCCGAAGATGGCGACCTACTACATTCTGCAGGTTGCTAGCGCCGATCCCGAGAAGTGGGGTGAGAATCCGCTGATCACCAGCATCCAGGCGCCTTCGCCGCTGACGGCGAAAGAGATGGCGGGCAACTGACTTCAATAGCCGTACCAGCATGGGCGGCTAGCCAGCAAGGGAGGCTCTTCCGCCTCCCTTGTTTGTATCACACAAATGGAGCGCCTCTATATGACTGCTATCTCAGACTTGGCAAAACTCACACCACGCGACTTGTTCAATAACGTAGGCGACTGGGTGCTGCAATATGTTTTGAAGCCAATCGGGCAGATTCTTTTGTTCGTGGTTATTGCAGGCAGTAGTATTTCCCTGCTAGCGCTAGTCGTTGGCTTTGTGCTGCAGACCGATTGGCACGGTATAGATATTTTGCGTGTGCCTGCGCGCATCAACTTATTTGAGCAAGTGGTGCGCCAACTGCCCAATATGTTCCTAGATGGCATCACCATCGGCTTCGTGTACGCTGTGATCGCGCTCGGCTACACTATGGTCTATGGCGTGCTGAAATTCATCAACTTCGCCCATAGCGAAATCTTCATGATGGGCGCTGTGATCGGCTACGAGGTGATGGTGCGCCTGAGAGATGGGCAACTGCTCACCACCTTGCCGCCTTTGCTCGTGATCGTGCTGATGATCGCCGCTGCAATGGTCATTTGTGGCGGCGTCGCTGTGATCGTCGAACGCGTCGCCTATAAGCCGTTGCGCGGCGCGCCGCGCCTTGTGCCGCTCATCTCAGCGATCGGAGTCTCCTTCTTCCTGACCGACTTCGTGCGCGGCTTCCAGGCGCTCAATCGCAACATTTTCAACATGCCCTACCTGACCGACCAGATTCCGTTCCTGACTCAGCGCATCGTCTTGGCGGAAGGCCTCTCGACCACCAACACGACCTTCATCATCATCCTGAGCGCAGTCATCATGCTGGTCGGCTTGAACTACTTCGTGAACGCCACTAAGATCGGCAAGGGCATTCGTGCTGTCTCGCAAGATCAAGCTACAGCCAGCTTGATGGGCATTAATGTGAACTTGATGATCACCATCACCTTCATGGTCGGTGGTGCTTTAGGCGGCGCCGCAGGCGTGCTATACGGCCTGAAGACGACCAACGTCACGCCGTACATCGGCTTCATCCCTGGCCTGAAGGCGTTCACAGCGGCTGTGCTAGGCGGCATCGGCAATATCACAGGCGCCATGTTAGGCGGCTTGCTGCTGGGCATGTTGGAGGCGTTCTTCTCGGCGCTTCTGCCATACTTCCCGGCGCTTGGCTTGGGGTATAGCGATATTTTCGCCTTCGCCGTGCTGATCCTGGTCTTGCTGTTCCGCCCGACTGGCTTGCTGGGCAAGAAAGTTGACGAAAAGGTTTAAGCTATGGCCACCTACACGATCTCAGAGAACAAATCACCTCAATTGAATTGGCGTGAAGCACTGCCGACCATCTTTGCCATTGCTTATGTGCTAGTCGTCTTCACATTGCTGCGCAGCTTGAGTCGGACTGATCTGTGGTTTCCGACTTACTCGGCGATCCTGTTTCCGATGTTTGTTTTCTCGCCGTTCATCATCTTCGCCCTGAAGATTCCGCTAGAGCTGCGCGCAGTGCTGATCGCGATCATTGGCTTAGTGCTCATGCCGATTCTAGGCATGCAAGACTCGTTCTACCTAGAGCTGATCACGCAGATCGCTATTTTCGCAGCTATGGCTATCGGCTTGAACGTCGTAGTCGGCTTTGCAGGCTTGCTGGACTTGGGCTACGTGGCCTTTTTCGCCGTCGGCGCCTACCTGTGGGGCATTTTCACCTCGAATGCCAACACCATCGTCCGCGCCACAGGCGCGCAGGCAGCGCCAGAGATGTTCTGGTTGTTTCTGTTCCTGGGCGTGATCGCCGCGGCGATCACAGGCATCCTACTCGGCTTGCCTGTGCTGCGCTTGCGCGGCGATTACCTGGCAATCGTCACGCTCGGCTTCGGCGAGATCATCCGCATTCTGGTCAGCAACTTGAGCAACATCTCGTCCAATCGGCGCAATCCGATCAACATCACTAACGGCGCGCAAGGCTTGCCAGGCATCGTCAGCCCGCCCCTGCCCGACTTCGCGTTCCAAGCTGTTGAGGGCCTGACCAACGCTTTGGGTCTGCCTGTGAACAACGTGCGCGCCTTCACCTATCAGCTGTTCTACTACGGCCTGGTGCTATTGGTCTGTGGCTTGGCAGCCTTGATCGCGGCGCGGCTGGATAACTCGCCCATTGGGCGCGCCTGGACGGCCATTCGCGAGGATGAAGTGGCGGCGCAAGCTATGGGCGTGCCCAAAGTGAAGATGAAATTGCTGGCCTTCGCTATGGGCGCCTCGTTTGCAGGCGCCATGGGCGTCATCTTCGCAGCGCGCAATACTTTCGTCAGCCCAGAGAGCTTCAGCTTTATCCAATCCATCTTCATCTTGGCGATCGTGATCGTCGGCGGCATGGGCAGCATTCGCGGCGCAATCCTCGGCGCTGTGATCGTGACTTTGCTGAACCTGCAGGTGCTGAAGAACTTTTCGCTGCAGATCAACGCGCTCAAAAATATCGACTGGGTCGTGCCAATCCTCAACTTTCCGATCCGCGATTGGCCTCAGCAGCTTGAGCCTGCGCGCTATGAGCGCTTCGTCTTCGGCTTGCTCTTGATCATCATGATGATCTTCCGCCCATCGGGCGTCTGGCCTGCCAAGCGCCGCCAAATGGAGCTGCAGGAGGCCATGGGCAAAGAAGAAATCCCTGAAAAAGAGATCGAAGCTGACGTCGTCGTGATCAAGCCTGAGGACTTGCTCAGCCAGGAGCCGAAGGAGAAGCCTTGAACCATGCCACTCTTGGAAGCCAAAGGCGTCACTAAGCGTTTCGGCGGCTTGATCGCAGTTCAAAATGTGGATTACTTCATCGAGCCGCACACTATCAACGCCATCATCGGGCCGAATGGCGCGGGCAAAACGACTTTCTTCAACTTGCTGACGGGCATCTACACGCCTGACGAGGGCAAGATCATTTTTGATGGCAAGGATATTACCGGGCTGAAACCGAATTGGATCAATCGCGCGGGCATCGCGCGCACTTTTCAGAACATTCGGCTCTTCGGCGCCATGACTGTGATCGAGAATTGCCTGGTCGGCATGCATCCGCGCCTGAACATCGACCTGGCGCAGACGATTCTGCGCTTGCCTGCCTTCGGCCAGCAAGAGCGTGAGGCGCAGCGCCGCGCCGAAAACCTGCTCGAGTTTGTCGGGCTGCGCGACAAAGCCAACGAAGTGGCGAAGAACCTGCCCTACGGCGATCAGCGCCGCTTAGAGATCGCGCGCGCTTTGGCCAGCGAGCCCAAGCTGCTGCTGCTGGATGAGCCCACAGCAGGCATGAATCCGCAAGAGTCGGCTGCGGCGATGCAGCTCTTCCGCGCTGTGCGCGATAAATTCGGCATCACAGTGCTGCTAATTGAGCATGACATGCGCGTGGTCATGGGCATCTCGGAGCGCGTCACAGTGCTGGATTACGGGCAGAAGATCGCGGAAGGCACGCCAGAGGAAGTGCGGCGCAATCCTCAGGTGATCGAAGCATATCTAGGGCGCGGCAGCGCGGCCAGTCACATTTGAGAGGCGCAAGCTCATGACACTGCTAAAGCTAGAGAACGTTCATACCTACTATGGGCATATCCACGCCTTGAAAGGCATCTCGCTCGAAGTTAATCAGGGCGAGGTGGTGACGCTGATCGGCGCCAACGGCGCCGGCAAAAGCACGACCTTGCGCACCATCAGTGGCTTGGCGCGCCCGCGCATCGGCAAGATCGTCTTTGAAGATATGCTGCTGAACAACTTACCGCCACACAAAATCACGCGCTTGGGCGTTGGGCATGTGCCTGAAGGTCGCCGTATCTTCCCCGAGCTGACCGTGCGCGAGAACCTTGAGATGGGCGGCTTCTCTGTGCCGCGCCATCAGATGCAAGAGCGTATGGAATACGTGCTCACGCTCTTTCCGCGCATCAAGGAACGCCTGAATCAGCTAGGCGGCACGCTCAGCGGCGGCGAGCAGCAGATGCTGGCAATGGCGCGCGGCTTGCTGCTCAATCCGCGCATTCTGCTGCTGGACGAACCGTCTATGGGCTTGGCGCCTGTGCTGGTCGATCAAATCTTCGAGATCATCCAGCAGCTGCACGCGCAAGGCACTACCATCTTGTTGGTGGAACAGAACGCGCGTATGGCGCTCCAAGTGGCCGATCGCGGCTATGTCCTACAATCAGGGCAGATTGTCTTAGCCGATGACGCCAAGACGCTGCAAAATAGCGAAGTGGTGCGCAAGGCGTATCTGGGCGAAGAATAAACCTAGCCGCGCCGTAGGCGTCGCGTTAGAGCGCGCACAAAGAGCGTGAACTCGTTCAGCTGCAAGCGCGACGCCATGAAGAAGTATAAAGCAACGCCTGCTGCACTTGGCACAAAGACCAGCAGCAGGCGTTCTTGTAGCCCTTGCGGCGGAAATAGCTCAGCCACTGCGCGCGCCAATCCATAGACGGCTACGCCCATCACTAGCGCAGCGCCACTGACCTTGATGGCTGTGCCCATCAGGCGCTGGTCGCCCAGGCCGCTCAAACGGCGCCGCAGCAGCAGAAATGACACGCTCATGTGCACTAGATGCTTGAACGAATCGGCGACCATCAGGCTCAAAAAGCCGATGTGCGGCAGGAGCAAGAGCGTCACAACGATGTAACAGCCCAGGCTGAATAGGCCGACCAGCGCAGGCGTCAGCGAGTCGCGCTGCGCATAGAAGGCGCTGATCAAGAGTAGGTCTACTGCCGCAAACGGAATGCCAACCAAGTATAGGCGCAGCACGACAGCCATATCGAAGGTATTTTGCGCTGTGAACTGCCCATGCTCGAAGAGCAAGCCGATCAGCGGGCCTGCTAAGACGAACATGCCGATAGCAGCCGGTATGATCAGCGTCAGGGCCAGGCGTATGCCCTGACCGAGCGTCTGACGGAATGCTGTCCGCTGGCTGAGCTGAAGCGCTTGCCGCGCTAGAGTCGGCAGGATGGCAATTGAAATCGCCGTGCCGACTAAGCCCATTGGGAACTCGCGCAGGTTGGTTGCCCAATGCATGTAGGCAATGTTGCCTTCGCCTGTCTGTGAAGCGATAGTGTAGCTGAACGGACGGTTGATCAGCACGTCGATGATCAGCGTGAACAGCACAGGCAGGTAAAGGGCGCCGATGCGCTGCAAGCCGCGATGCCTGAGCATCTGCGGCAGGCTCCAGAACATCAAGCGCAGGCGCACGCCGCGCATCCCTAGAAATTGCAGGCTCATTTGCGCCACAGCGCCTGCGATCCAGCCGATAGCCACGCCCTGAATGCC
>RFIM01000111.1 GCA_003695215.1 Chloroflexota bacterium | reverse complement strand
GCCTGCACAGGCACTTCAGCCATAGTCACTGCATCCTCACAAAAAGCGCCTCACTGCTGTGCCGTTGCAGCGAGGCGCCAGAGCTAACTCACTTCAACAACGGCGCCATCACAAGCGAGACAATAGCCAGCAGCTTGAGCAGAATGTTCAGCGACGGGCCAGAGGTGTCCTTGAAGGGATCGCCGACCGTATCGCCGACGACGGCCGCCTTGTGCGCATCCGAGCCTTTGCCGCCGAGATTGCCGCGCTCGATGTACTTCTTGGCGTTATCCCAGGCGCCGCCCGCGTTGGCCATCAGCACGGCGAGCATGAAGGCGACCAACAACGAGCCGATCAGCATGCCCACAACCGTCTCAGCGCCCAGGAAGCGCGCCAGGTCAGTGCCGCGCGCCAAGCGCGCGCCTAAGATCAGCGCAATCGGGATGATGACTGCCAAAGCGCCCGGCAGGATCATCTGACGGATAGCGCTATCCGTGCTGATGGCCACACAGCGCGCGTAGTCAGGATCAGCCTGGCCTTCCATCAAGCCTGGAATCTCCTTGAACTGACGGCGCACTTCCACCACTACGCCGCGCGCCGCCTTGCCGACCGCTGTCATGGTCTGCGCGCTGAAGAGCAACGGCAACATGCCGCCTAAGATGAAGCCGGTGATCAGCCGCGCATCCAAAATATTGATCTGCTGAATGCCCGTCACGCTGACGAAAGCGGCGATGAGCGCTAAGGCTGTCATCAGCGCGCTGCCAATGGCAAAGCCCTTGCCGACGGCTGCCGTGGTGTTGCCGAGTGAGTCGAGCGCGTCAGTGCGCGCGCGCACTTCCTTGCCCATGTGCGCCATCTCGGCGATGCCACCTGCGTTGTCGGCCACGGGGCCGTAGGCATCGGTCGCCAAGGTGATGCTCAGCGTCGAGAGCATTCCAACGGCCGCAATGGCCACGCCGTACAAGCCTGCTGAGGAATAAGCCACTAGCGTCGCCACGATCACGATCAGCGCTGGCGCCACCACGCTCAACATGCCCAGCGCAATGCCCTGAATGATCACGATCGCAGGCCCGCCTTCTGAGTTCTCAGCCAAGTAGCGCGTCGGACGGTAGGTATCGCTGGTGAAATATTCAGTCGAGAAGCCAATGGCTGCGCCTGCTACCAGGCCGGCGATAGCTGCAATAGCCACGCCGATGCCCAAGTCCAGCAGCAGCGCCACGCCGATCATCAGCACGGCGATGATCGCGCTAGCTGAATACACGCCGCGCCGCAAGCTGCCCAGCAGCTGCCCTTGCGTCGCGCCTTCCTGAGCGCGTACCAAGAAAGTGCAACCGATGCTCACGACCAAGCCCAGGGCCGCGATCAACAAGGGATAAGCCTGCGCCGCGCTCGATTTCTCTGCAGCGATGCCGATGCCAAGCGCCGCGCTATTCGTGGCAGCTGCGCTGCTGAGCACTGCCAATGAGATCGCCGCGATGATCGAGCTGGCATAGCTCTCGAACAAGTCCGAGCCCATGCCTGCCACATCGCCCACGTTATCGCCCACATTATCGGCGATGACTGCAGGATTGCGCGGATCGTCCTCAGGGATGCCCGCTTCCGTCTTGCCGACTAAATCCGCGCCGACGTCAGCCGCTTTGGTGAAAATGCCGCCGCCCACGCGCGCAAAAATAGCGATAGCCGTGCCGCCAAAGCCAAAGCCCGTCAGCGCGCCTGCCATCTCCTGCGGATTGCTCTTTACGTTGCTCAGCACCACAATCAAAATACCGATGCCTAGCAACGCTAATGAGACCACGGTCGTCCCCATGACCGAGCCGCTAGCGAAGGCCACGCGCAAGCCGCCATCAAGGCTCTTGGAGGCCGCTTGGGTAGTGCGGCTGTTGGCGCGCACAGCGATCTGCATGCCGAAGAAGCCCGCCAAGCCCGAAGCTAGCGCGCCGCTGACGAACGCTACCACCGTCCATGGACTCAGGTCAAAGCCTTCCACGCTGCTCAACAGCAGCAACAAGGCGCTGACCAGCACTACAAAAATGGCTACATAGACATACTCGCGCCGCAAAAAGGCCGCTGCGCCCTGCTGAACAGCGCGCGCAATGCGCTGCATGGTCTCGTTGCCAGCGTCTTGCTGCATCACCCATGCCCGTTGGCGGAAGGCGAAAATCAAGCCGCCAAGCGCGATGATAGACGCGATCCAGCGTGCATTCTCAATAAAAAACTCCATTGTTAGAGCTGCTCCTAGCGTTGAGATGTGAAGTGTGAAGGCAGCCACACTTGCAGTGGCTGCACACTTATTCTAGCCCTTCCATTATCTCTAGTGAAGGCTGAATTGGCAAAAGCAGAACTCCCTGTTGTAGTCTAGCACCAATGTTCGCTATACTCAAGGGATAAGGCGAATGGAGAGCCAAGCATGAACAAGCAGCGCAAGTCTGAGAAGCGGCGTGGAATCGAGTGGACGGACTACACTTGGAATCCCGTTGGCGGCTGCAAGCATGCTTGCCGCTGGCAAATGCCTGATGGCTCAACAGCTATTTGCTATGCTGAGAGCCTCGCTGAGCGCTTCACCTCGGGCTATCCGAACGGTTTTGCGCACCACTATTGGCGGCCACAGGCGCTCTCAGAGCCGCTCAAGCTCAAGCAGCCTGCCAAAATCTTTCTCGACTCAATGTCCGATCTGATGGGACATTGGGTGCCTGATGAGCAAGTTGCGGCTGTGCTAGAGACTTGCCGTCAGGCGCACTGGCACAGTTTTCAGCTGCTGACCAAGAACGCGCCGCGCTTGCTCGACTTCGATTTTCCGCCTAACGTCTGGGTCGGCGTGAGCGCGCCACCGAGCTTCATGCTGGGCAAGCAGCTGAGCCATACACAGCAGATACGCATGCTGAAGCGTCAACTGAAAGTGCTAGCACAAGTACACGCATCCGTGCGCTGGATGAGCATTGAGCCCTTGAGTTTCGACATCGCGCCGTTCTTGGAAGGCGCGCCGCTGGATTGGGCAGTCATTGGCGCAGCAACCAATGGCGCCCGTACCTATCAGCCTGAGCGG
>RFIM01000011.1 GCA_003695215.1 Chloroflexota bacterium | reverse complement strand
GCCGCTGCGGCGCTCTTGTTAGGCGACCTGTTTGGGCGCTGGAACAGCAGCCCGCTGCGCGAGCCGAAAGCGCTCGCGCCGGAGGTCACCATCAGGCCGTTTTTGAGCCTGAACGATGAGCGCATCTTCCCGTATGGCCTCGCCTATGCCAATGGCGAGTTCTACCTGAGCTTGCTTGGCGGCAGCGCTGTGCGCCGCGTGACGCCTGATGGCGCTATGCGCTTCATGGCACAGCTGGATGCGCCTGCCGCGCTTGCCTACAGCCGTCGGACGCTCTACGTGCTAGATTACAGCCAGGTGGGCGCTTATGGCACAGGCACGCTGAAAGCTATTGCCATGGATGGCACGCTGCGCAGCGTCAGCGATTCGCCCGCTGTGCGCAACCTGCCGCTCTTCGCAGGCTTGGCAGCCGATGCTTACGGCAATGTGTATCTGACGCACCCTGAGAACGGCACCGTTTGGTATATCACAGGTGATGGCAATGCCACGCTGCTGTGGACGGCGCCGTCAGTCGCCAACGCGCGTCCAAGCCTGACGGGCATCGCCTACGATTCTGAGAATGAGGCGATCATCGTGGCCGATTCAGGCACAGGCTCGCTCTATCGGCTGAGCATGGCTGACTCAGGCGTCCAGAGCGAGCTGCTCTACCGTCAGCAAGGGTTCGATCCGCGCGCTTTGGCAATCGACTGGGCAGGGCGCATCTTGATTGCGGCCTGGCAGGGCGATAACGGCACGCTCTACCGCTTGAATGAATCGGAAGGGCTGGTAGCGTTGGCCGAAGGCTTCCGCCAACCGACGAGCGTGCTTGTGGTCGATAAGACGGCCTATGTGGTTAGCTCGGGCACCTTTGGCCTGATCGGCGGCGTGGAGGCCAAGCCGCCTTTCCGCGTAGATGCCATAAGCCTGCCTTAGTATGTGGTTCAAGGGCTTGTTGTGGGCAAGCCCTTGAACGCGAGGCAAGAGGAACAGGTGAGGAGCGCAGGGCTAATCGTCTTTGGCGCTATGCCCTGCTTCTTTGAGCGCAGCCTGTGCCGCTGCCAGGCGCGCCACAGGCACGCGGAAGGGCGAGCAGCTGACGTAGTCCAAATTGGCGCGATGGCAGAAAGCGATGCTAGCAGGATCGCCGCCATGCTCGCCGCAAATGCCAATCTCCAGGTCGGGGCGCGTCTTGCGCCCGCGCTCCACAGCCAGCTCGATCAAGAAGCCGACGCCTTCCTCATCCAACTGCTGGAAAGGATTGCGTGGCAACAAGCCGCGCTCCACGTAATCGAGCAGGAATTTGCCTTCGGCGTCATCGCGGCTGATGCCGAACGTGGTCTGAGTCAGGTCGTTGGTGCCGAAGCTGAAGAACTCGGAGTATTCGGCCATCTTGTGCGCTGTGATCGCGGCGCGTGGCAACTCGATCATCGTGCCGATCTTGTAGTTGACGGCGCAGTTCATTGCCCTCATAACTTCCGCAGCCACGCGCTCGATCAGCTGGCGCAGCTCGCGCACCTCCTCTGCTGTGCTGGTCACGGCGATCATGATCTCAGGATGCACGTCATAGCCTTCTTTGGTCAACTGGCAGGCAGCGCGGAAGAGCGCACGCGCTTGCATCTCGCTGAAGGCAGGGCGCGTGATGCCAAGGCGGCAGCCGCGCAAGCCGATCATCGGATTGAACTCGCGCATCGCCTCGACGGCGCTCATCAGCGCTTCTACGCGCTCTAGCTCTTTCGGGCGGTCGCCCATCAGGCGCAAGCCTGCAGCGCGCAACGCCAACTGCTCGTGATCGGGCAGGAATTCGTGCAGCGGCGGGTCAAGCAGACGGATGATCACAGGCAGGCCATCCATGGCCTTGAGAATGCCGTAGAAATCGTCGTACTGGAAGACTTCCAGTTTATCCAGCTCGGCGCGCTCTTCAGGGCTATTCGGCTTGGCAAGGATCGCCGCCTGCATAATCGGCAGGCGCTCTTCCTGGAAGAACATATGCTCAGTGCGGCACAAGCCGATGCCGCGTGCGCCATACTCGCGGGCGCGGCGCGCATCCTGCGGATAGTCGGCGTTGGCGTAGACGTTCAAGCGGCGGAATTGATCAGCCCAGCTCAGCAGCGTCTGCAGGTAGGTCTCGCGCATGAAGTCAGGCACTTCGCGCTTGAGTTCGCCCACGAAGACTTCGCCCGTTGTGCCGTCAATCGAGATCGTATCGCCTTCGTGCACCACAATATCGCCGACGCGCATCAAGCGCGCGCGCAGGTCAATCTCGAGCGCTTCGGCGCCGCACACGCACGGCACGCCAAATTGGCGCGCTACCACAGCCGCGTGGCTGGTCGCGCCACCGCGCGAAGTCAGGATACCTTTGCTGGCCAACATGCCATGAACGTCATCAGGCTTCGTCTCTGGGCGCACCATGATGACAGACTTCTTCGCCTTGCCCCACTTCTCAGCCAGATCGGCATCAAAAGCGACCACGCCAACAGCCGCGCCCGGCGAGGCGTTCACGCCTGTGGCGATGCGCTTGCCGCTGCGCACGGCATCGCGTTTGGCCTCAGGATCGAATTGTGGGTGCAGCAGCTGCAAGACTTGATCCGGCGAGACGCGCAACACAGCTTCCTCGCGCTTGATCAAGCCTTCCTCAGCCATCTCGACCGCAATACGGACAGCCGCGCGCGCTGTGCGCTTGCCATCACGAGTCTGCAGCATGTAGAGCTTGCCGCGCTCGATCGTGAACTCGACGTCCTGCATATCGCGGTAGTGCTGCTCCAGCTTCTGGGCAACTTCGATGAACTGCTTGTAGACGGCTGGATTCTCTTTCTCTAGCTCGCTGATCGGTTTGGGCGTGCGAATGCCGGCTACCACATCTTCGCCTTGCGCATTCATCAGGTAATCGCCGAAGAGCTTGCGCTCGCCTGTGCTGGGATTGCGCGTGAAGGCGACGCCTGTGCCGCTATCGTTGCCCATATTGCCAAAGACCATCATCTGGACGTTCACAGCAGTGCCGAGGTTGTGGGGAATGTTGGCGGCGTTGCGATAGTCCACGGCGCGCTTGCCGTTCCAGCTCTTGAAGACGGCCTCAATGGCTTTGCTCAGCTGCGCATACGGATCGGTCGGAAATTCTTCGCCAACGTGCTTGCGATAGATCAGCTTGAACTCGGCAGTCACTTTCTGCCAATCTTCAGCGCTCAGCTCGGTATCACTGCTGACGCTGCGACGCTTTTTAGTAGCGCTCAGGTAATCTTCAAAGGCCTCATCTTCAATGCTCATCACGACGCTGCCGAACATCTGCACAAAGCGACGGTAAGCATCGTAGACGAAGCGCGGATCGCCTGTGAGCGCGATCATGCCCTCGGCGACCGCATCGTTCATGCCCAGATTCAAGACGGTATCCATCATGCCCGGCATCGAGAACTTAGCGCCAGAACGCACTGAGAAGAGCAGCGGATTGCTCGGATTGCCGAATTGCTTGCCCGTCTGCGCCTCAATATCGCGCACAGCCTTCAAGACTTGCTCCCACATGCCTTCAGGGAAAGTTTGGTTGGCTTCAAGATAGGCATTGCAGGCACGTGTAGTGATGGTGAAGCCTGGCGGCACTGGCAGGCCAATGCGCGTCATCTCGGCCAGGTTGGCGCCCTTGCCGCCTAACAAAGCGCGGACGTCATCCCACTTGCCACCGACGGCCGCCCGTGCCGCATCTAGCTCGCTGAATAAATAGACCCAGCGTGTGCCGCTCCGCTTTGCGCCATCTTGCTCGGACTTCTCCTTGGCAGGGACAGCTGTAGTTGCCTTCGCCATGGCCTCTTACTCCTAACACATTGCGCGGATTTCTCTGGTCACAAGACCGCTCATATGCCCGCATTGTGCCATGCGCCTTGCCCCTTGCCTATTGACATATGGCGTGATTCTGTCATTGTGCAATCACCTTTTTTCCATGAAGAATGTCACATGAGCGCTGTTTTGGCGCGCTGCCAATTTTGTGATAAAATTCACATAAGCGAAGTTTATGCAGCGGAGTGTGCTGAGATGACGACAGGTTTTGAGAGCGAGCAGAGCAAGCCGCATGTGGTGATTCTTGGCGGCGGTTTTGGCGGCTTGCGCGCTGTGCAAGCCTTACGGCATGCACCTGTGCGCATCACCTTGATCGACTCGCGCAATTTCCATCTGTTTCAGCCGTTGCTCTACCAGGTGGCAACAGGCGCGCTCTCGCCTGCCAACATTGCCGCGCCGCTGCGCGCCATCTTGAAGAATCAGGCGAATGTGCAAGTGCTGCTGGCGCGCGCTGAAGGCATTGATGCCAACTCGCGCACGTTGACCTTAGATGACGGCGCGCAGCTCAACTACGATTACCTGATCGTGGCAGTAGGTGTGCGTCCGCATTATTTCGGCCATGAGGAGTGGCAAGTCTACGCGCCAGGCCTGAAGACCATTGAAGATGCCACGCGCATACGTCGGCGCGTGCTATACGCCTTTGAGGCAGCTGAACGCGATCCGCAGCAGGCACAGGAATGGCTGACCTTCGTCGTGGTCGGCGGCGGGCCGACAGGCGTGGAGTTAGCGGGCGCCATTGGCGAGATGGCGCGCTACACGCTGCGCGGCAATTTCCGCAACATTGATCCGACACAAGCGCGTGTGATTCTCGTGGAAGGCGCTGAGCGCGTCCTGCCAACTTATCCGCCTGATCTCTCGGCGCGTGCCGCTGAGAGCTTGGCGAAGCTAGGCGTGAGTGTGCGCCTCAACACGCTCGTCACTGAGGTCACGCCCGATTCAGTCACCTTGCAATGCGGTGAAGAGCGCGAGCTTGTGCGCACGCGCACAACGCTCTGGTCAACAGGCGTGCGCGCAGCGCCATTCGCCGATGCGCTCGCCGCTGCAACCAATGCGCCGCAAGATCGCAACGGGCGCTTGATCGTGCAGCCTGACCTGACCTTGCCGAACTATCCCGAAATTTTCGTGATCGGCGATGTGGCGCACTACGCCCATCAAACGGGCAAGCCTTTGCCAGGCGTGGCCCAAGTTGCCATGCAGCAGGCACGCTATGCGGCGCGGCTGATCCAAGCGCGGCTGCGCGGCGATGCGCGAGCGCCCAAGCCCTTTCGCTATCGCGATCTCGGCTATATGGCGACCATTGGGCGCGCTGCAGCAGTGGCTGATCTGCGCGGCTGGCACGTCCACGGCTTTCTTGGCTGGCTGATCTGGCTCTTTGTGCATCTGATGGCGCTGGTCGAGTTCCAAAATCGAATCTTGGTCTTGATCCAATGGGCCTGGAACTACTTCACGCGCAATCGTTCGGCGCGCTTGATCACAGGTGAGCCTGCAGCTGTGCCTGAGCGCGAGCAGCAAGCCAATTGAGCCTAGGCCGTGTAAGATCAGCACAGGCTGGACGCTCTATCAGCATGTAGCAATCTACAAGGAGAGACTTCCGAGATGCAACGCGAGAAAGTCGTCATCATTGGCAGCGGGCCTGCAGGTTTGACAGCTGCTCTTTACACGGCGCGCGCAAATTTGAATCCTGTGGTGATCGCCGGCCCGCAGTTCGGCGGGCAAGTGGCGCCCACGCACGAGATTGAGAACTATCCTGGCTTCCCAGGCGGCAGCGGCACTGAGCTGATCGAGATCATGAAAGGCCAGGCTGAGCGCTTTGGCGCGCGCATTGAAATGGACGTGGTGCTAAGCGTGGACTTCAGCGCGGGCTCGCCATTCACAGTGCGCACGGGCAACGTTGAGTACCTAGCTGATGCCGTGATCGTGACAGCGGGCGCTTCGCCGCGCTTGCTGGGCGTACCAGGCGAGGCAGAATACACAGGGCGCGGCGTCAGCTATTGCGGCACCTGTGATGGCTTCTTTTTCCGCGGCAAGCGCATCGTGGTTGTCGGCGGCGGCGATAGTGCCATCAAAGAAGCGCTGTTCCTGACCAAGTTCGCCACGCACATTGACGTGATCCATCGCCGTGATACGCTGCGCGCCGAAGCTGAGCTGCAAAAGCGCGCCTTCGCCCATGAGAAGATCGACTTCATCTGGAACACTGTGGTCGAGCGCATTGACGGCGCCAACGGCAAGGTCACTAGTGTGCAGCTGCGCAACCTGCAGACAGGCGAAGTGCGCCAATATCCGACTGAAGGCGTCTTCATCTTCATCGGGCATGAGCCGAACAACGCGCTCTTCAAAGGCGTGTTGGCGATGGACGAACACGGCTACTTGATCACCGATCGGCACATGATGACCAGCGTGGAAGGCGTCTTTGCTGCCGGTGAAATTCAGGACCCGATCTGGAAGCAAGTGGCGACCTCAGTTGGGCAAGGCACGGCCGCAGCTATGGCAGCCGAAGAATGGCTGGCCAAGCGCGAAGCCGCTATGGCGGCCGCTCAGGAGCGTCAGAAGCAAGCCTGAGAGCTATATCCGCGCGTTGGCCTCTGTGATGCGCCTAAAGCACATCACAGACGCGCAGCTCAGCGCCTGAGCTGCGCTTCAAACCAGGCCGTCAGGCTACGAATGTCTTCGCGTGCACTGAACAGGCGCGTCAAGCGGCGCAAGAAGCCGAGTTCGGTCTGCAATTTGTCCAACGGGCAAATGGCGTTCAGCACGCGCTGATAGTGTTGCCTTGCCTGCTCAAACTGCCCGTTGAGCAGCGCCAATTTGGCCAGATCGCGCTGCTGGAGCAACTCATCGCGCTCGTTAGCGGCTAGCGCCGCCGCTTTTTCCCAATCCAGCAGCGCATCCTCATAGCCGCCGAGCAGCTGCCGCGCTACACCGAGCCACAGATTGCTGCGCACCACAGTTGAGTCGAGCGCTACAGAGCGTTTGAGATCGTTGAGCGCCTCAGGATAACGCCCTTGATCGAGCAGGACCAAGCCGCGCCAAAAGTACGTCGAGGCGTTGCCCGCGCGCACTTCGAGCGCCTTATTCAAGTCTTCGAGCGCTTTGTCGTAATCGCCCTTATCCTGATAGATGCCTGAGCGCCACTGATAATTGATATCATTCTGCGGCTTGGTCTCAATCGCTTTGCTGAAATATTCCAGAGCGCGCTGCATGTCGTTCTGGGCATAATAAATGATGCCCAGCAGCTGATAGTTGGCGTCGTTCTCAGGCTGCAGGCGCATTGCTTCCTGCAAATCGTTGATTGCGGCGCTGAAATTGCCCAAGATATAGTTGATCTGAGCGCGCCAATACCAGTTGTAGCCGTTCTCAGGCTGCAGTTCAATGGCGCGCGTGAAGTCAAGGCGCGCTGAAGCGTATTCGCGCTGCTCGAAGTACACACGCCCGCGCCAAAAGAAGACGAAGGGATCGGCAGGCTGCAGGTCAACGGCGCGATTCAGGTCAGCTTCGGCGCGCTCGAAATCGCGCAAGTCGTGATAGACGACGCCACGCATGTAGTGGTACGTTCCGCTGTTGGGCTGTAACTCAAGGGCTTTGTTGAAATCAGCTAGCGCGGCCGTATGGTTCTCTAGGGCATAGTGCGCTCTGCCACGCATAGCATAGACGCTGTCGTTCTCAATGCCTTGCGCGCCGAGTAGGCTGATCAGGCGATCCAGATCAGCGAGCGCAGCGCGGAACTGCTCAAGCGATAGGAAGGTCAAGCCGCGCCAAAAGTAGACAGATGAATCAGGCACACGCAGCTCCAGGGCGCGGTTGAACGCCTGCAGCGCCGCTTCATGCTCGCCTAGCTCACGATGAGCGCGCCCGCACCACAGGAAATTGTAGCCATCTTCAGGCTGCAAGGCGCACGCCTTACGGAAGTCTTCTAGGGCCTCTTGGAACTGGCCGCTAGCGAAGTAGACCTGCCCGCGGAAGAACCAGTTGTTGCCATTGTGCGGCTGCTTCTCAACGGCGTAGTTTAGATCGGCAAGCGCCGCTCGATGTTCGCCTATGGCTTGGAAAATGCGCCCGCGCAAGATGATGTTGGCTGTATCCTCAGGCTGCAGGCTGATAGCACGATTGATATCGCTCAGGGCAGCGCTCAGCTCGCCCATCTCGAAGAAAGTCTGAGCGCGGAAATAGTAGGGATCGCCGTTGTTCGGATTGAGCTGAATGGCGCGCCCGAGATCGGCAAGCGCTTCAGAGCGGTTGCCCATGGAGGCGTGCGTGCGGCCGCGCAGGAAGTAATTAGCGCTGTTCTCAGGCTGCAGCTCAACGGCGCGATTGAAATCGCTCAGGGCCGCTTGCCAACTGCCGAGCGCGGCGTAGGCGCGCCCGCGCCAGCTGTAATCTAGGCTGCTGGCAGGCCCAAGGGCGATGGACTGGTTCAGGTCTTGGATCGCCTCTTGGAAGTGCCCTAGGCCGTAGTGAACCGTGCCGCGCCAATGCCAGAGGAAGCCATTGCGCGGCGCGAACGCTATAGCGCGGTTGAAATCGGCAAGCGCAGAATCCAAATCGCCCAGTTCGTAGTAGATTCGCCCGCGCAAGAACAGATTGTCCTCATCCTCAGGCTGCAGCTCCACAGCGCGCGTGATATCAGCCAGGGCTGCAGCGTGCTCGCCCATGTTGAGATGAGTCTGTGCGCGGAAGAAATAGGTATTGCCATTATCAGGAGCGAGCGTCAAAGAGCGATTGAGATCAGCAAGCGCCGCCTCATGATCGCCGATGCTCAGGTAAACGCGGCCGCGCAGCAAGTAAACAAGGCTGTTCTCAGGCTGCAATTGGACTGCACGGCTATAGTCGTTCAGTGCCTCGACATAACGGCGCAAGTCTAGATAGACGCGCCCACGAAACATATAGAAATCGGCCACTTCAGGTTGCAGCTCAAGCGCTTTGCTGAAGTCGGCGAGCGCCGCTTGCAGGTCGCCAAGCGCATAATGCGTTCGGCCGCGCCAACTGTAGTTCAGGCCATCATTGGGCTGCAACTCGATAGCGCGATTCAGGTCAGCGAGCGCCGCCTGGTAGTTGCCCAGCTCATAGTTGATGCTGCCGCTCCAGTGAAAATTGTAGCCGTTATGCGGATTGAGCTGCGCAGCGTGTGCAAAATCCTTGAGCGCTTCCGCCTTGCGATCCATGGCATACAGCACACGCCCGCGCAGGTAGTAGTTCTCTTCCTCATCAGCCTTCAGCCGAATCGCGATGCTGAAATCTTCCAATGCCTCGGCATAGCGGCCAAGCTCATAGTAGAGCATGCCGCGCCAATGATGGTTGTAACGGTCGTCGGGCTGCAGGCGCACAGCCAGATCGAAGGCTGAG
>RFIM01000010.1 GCA_003695215.1 Chloroflexota bacterium | reverse complement strand
GCACGCTCTCCGATTCGGGCTCTGGGCGCAGGATGCGGCTTGGCCGCTCGGCGCTTTCGCCACGCCGACCGTTGCGCTCGTTCGCCATGCTGCCTAGGGTCTGCATTTGGCTGATTAGCTCGCCTTCAGGCGTCCGATAGCGCACCTCAACCGAGACAGGCCGTCCGCGCAGGTGATTATCCACAGCCGCGGCCACGTCTTCGTGCACTACAAGGCGATGGCGCGTTTGCAACTCGATCAGCACGTCAAAAGTTGGCGGCGCAGCGCGCTCTAGCACTGTCTTCTGCGTGCCGCGTCGGCGCGCTTCTTCATCCGAGAGCGTGACCGACTTAATGCCGCCGATCAGATCGCTGAGCGTTGGATTGTTCAGCAGGTTCTCGAGCGTCTGGCCGTGCGCCGTGCCGATCAGCTGCACGCCGCGCTCAGCGATAGTGCGCGCTGCCATGGCCTCCAGCTCGCGCCCAATCTCGTCGATGATGATCACCTCGGGATTGTGATTCTCAACGGCTTCGATCATCACCTCGTGCTGCAAGGCAGGCTGCGGCACCTGCATGCGGCGCGCTCGCCCAACAGCCGGATGCGGCACGTCACCATCGCCGCCGATCTCGTTGCTGGTATCGACGATGATCACCCGCTTGTGCTCTGCTAGCACACGTGCCGCTTCGCGCAGCATAGTCGTCTTGCCGACGCCCGGTGCGCCTAAGATCAGCACGCTCTGGCCTGACTCGATGATATCCTGGATGATATCAATAGTGCCGTAGACGGCGCGCCCGATGCGGCAGGTCAGGCCGACGATATCGCCGCGTCGGTTGCGGATAGCCGAGATGCGATGCAAGGTGCGCTCGATGCCCGCACGATTATCAGCATCGAAGCTGCCAATGCGTGTAACCACGTACTGGATGGTCTCGTGCGTCACCTCGCGCTGATCGAGGACGCGCTCGCCGTCGGTGTAGCGCGCCGTGGGCACGCGCCCGAGATCAAGGATGACTTCAACCAGTTCGTCAATGCGCCCGATTTGTTCTAGTGAGTCAACAAGATGATCTGGTAGGACAGCCTTCAGTTTCTCGAGATCGTCAGTGATGTAACGTTCCATTCAACGCCTTTTCGTGATCAAGGGCAGGCGGATGGTAGCAGAATTCGTGGCGGCGCGGCAACGCCAAGGAGATATTCTCCACAGTTTGAGTGAGGCGAACAGTTTGCTCGCAGCGGCGTGCGGTGTGGCGCACCATCAGGGCTTGGCTGCCGATCGGCACGAAATTCAGCCGCTCCAAAGCGCTGCTGAGCCATTCCTGATGGCGATACAGATGCGCGTAGACGGGCAGCCGCTCAGCGCGTGGCAAGCGGCTGAGCGCATCGGCCAGCAGGTCCACAGCGCGCAGCTGACACTCATCAGGATTCATGATCAGGTCGAGATAAATACCGTACTTGCCTTCGTGCGCAGCGATATAAGCTGAGAGCCTTCCATTGCGCCCGAAGACGAGCGCATTGCGCGGCTCAGGCGGCTCATAGGCTTGCCTGAGCAAACGCGGCACATTCTCCAAATAGAGCGTCTGCAGTGCCAGGACGTCTTGCTCGGTAGCAGGGCGCAAGAGCGGCATCAGGCGGGCGCGCAAAGGCTGCGGAGCGCGCTGCCAGATGGTCTGGCGCGCATAGACGGCGAAACCTGCTTGGCGCAGCAAGTCGAAGATCGGATCGGTCTCAGCGACCTCAGCGTTGAGCGTGACCGCGCCGCGCTTGCCTGCAGCTGCGATCAGCGCCTCGATCAAGCGCAACCATGGCAAGCTATCTTCCTCAGGCGAGAGCGTTGGCGCGATGAAGACAATGTGTGCATGTTGATCGCCCACCTTGTGACGGAATTGCGCCACATAGCCGCTTTCGCCAAGCCGCAGCACATAGGTCGGCGTGCCCAGATCGGCCAATGGCAGGCTTGACCACACCGCGTTTTCTACCATGTGATTGCCCTGCGTCAGCGCCGTCAGCGAGTCCAGGCTGACGCTCATTGGCGAGAGCCGATGGACTAAAGGCAGATCGAGCGGCAAAAAAGGACGCACTTCGATTGAATATGGCATGGCTTTATTTCACCTGCACACACTGCACTGAACAAGCTGCTCATGTGCTTTTTTGAACATTCTACCACCGCTTTGTGCGCCTTGCAAGCGCTCTGCCATAGGCATCAGCGGGCATATCGTCCTCCACGCCACATGCCGTGCTATAATCAGCAGGAATTTTTAAAGACAGGTTGTTTTTAGTATGAGAATCGTTGAGGGAGATCATGGACGAGCTTACTCAACCTATTGAAGATGGCTTGCTAATGCGCGATAGCGGTCCTTGGGTAAAGGATAAGCTGAATTTGCTTGAAGGCTACATGAGCACGTTCGCGACGGCAATGAAGAGGAAGAATTGGAGCGCCTTTCACTATATAGATATCATGGCAGGCTCAGGGAAAAACTACATCCGTGATACAGGAGAGATAGTGCTTGGATCACCTTTGTTGGCGCTCAATCAGGAAATCTTCACGCGTTACTTTTTTTGCGAAATGACTCCAGAGGATTATAGGGCACTGACGCGCCGAGTCGCGGCGCATCAGCGCGGCCAAAAGGCGAAGATATACAATGGGGATGCCAATCAAAAAATCGAGGAGATTTGTGAGGAGATCGACGAAGTGGATCGCAATCGAGGCCAAATGTGGGGGATCACTTAATCTAGCTTTTGTTGATCCTGAAGGCCCAGAAGATTTAAATTGGCACACAATTCACAGGCTTGCTCAGGTAAATAGAATGGATATGATCATCAACTTCCCGACAAGCGGAATCACTCGCTTGTTTGCAAGTGAAAACTACGAGACTGTGGACAAATTTTTTGGCACAGATGAGTGGCGGCAAAACACTCTTAGGGAAGAGAAGGCAGCAGTGAAGCGACGCCGTTGGATCGATCTATACAGACGGCGGCTGCAGCCGTATGGCTATCATGTTGTGACGTCAGAGGATGTTTCAGCCCTGAGAGAGTACATCGCGCGCAACTCACGCAACGCGCAGCTCTACACGCTGATTTTTGTCAGCAAGCATGAGCTAGGCGATAAGCTATGGCAAGGTGTGCTAGACTACCTCAAGCAAAGACGTCTATTTTAGCACAGGGAACGCTTCGCGCCATTCGGACTCAGGCCACTCAAGGTTGCCCTTGAAGAAAACCTGCGTGCCTTGCTGATCAAACAGGTTCAGCAGATTCTCTACCCAGCGCCGCTCAGGCTGATAGGTACGGGCGCCATTGGTTGCTGCGCCAATGACTGCCCAATCCAGCGGCGCGCCTTCCAAG
>RFIM01000110.1 GCA_003695215.1 Chloroflexota bacterium | reverse complement strand
GCTGTTAGAATGATCAAAAGATTGTGGGCGTATTGTTATCTAGGGCGCTTTGAGCGCGAAAGTGATGTTCCTGTGGTCAACCCAACCCTTTTGTTGTCGTCCTTCTCGGATGAACCCGTCTTCAATGTGAAAGCCGTTTGCCAGCGCACGGGCATCACAGCGGCGACCCTGCGCGCATGGGAAAGGCGCTACGGCCTGCCGACGCCACACCGCACAGCGCATGGCTACCGCTTGTACTCGGAACGCGACGTGGCAATTCTCTTCTGGCTGATCCAGCAAACCGAAAATGGTGTGAGCATCGGCCAGGCTGTCAGCCAGCTGACCAACATGCTGGTCAGCGGCATAGACCCAACCGTGCGCGTTCCAGAAATGCAAGTGCCAGCCACGCCAAGTGGGCCGCGCTCGCCTGAGGCGATCAGCCGCGATCTCGCCAACGCCATGACCACGCTTGATGAGCGCCACGCCGATCGGCTTTACAATGAGGCTGCAGCGCTCTACACGCTTGAGACAACCTTGATCAATGTCTTACGCGGCGCTTTACACCTCATCCTAGCACAACGGGCGCGTGGCGAGGTGCCGATCACGGTCGAGCGCTTCGCTGTCAATTACGCACGCCAACGCTTGCTGCATATGATCCAAACCACGCCGAGCGCGCTGCGCGCTCACAGCCCTGTGATCACCATTGGCTTTCCGGGCGAACAAAACGAAATTGACCTGCTGATCGTCGGCTTGCTGCTGCGCCGCGCGGGCTGGTCGGTCATTCATATCGGCAACGAGCTAGAGCCAAGCGTAGTGCAATCGGCGCTGAACGGCATGCACGCCTCTGTCATCTTGTACTATACCGATCAGCCTGCCAACGCGCTCAAGCTAGTGAATTTCAACGTGCCAACGGATAGCCAAGGCAAGCCGATCTGGTGTGTCTGTGGCGGACGAGCGCTGCAGATGCTGCCGACCTTGCAAGAGCAGATTCCGTTCGAGTATCTCGGCTCGGAGCTGCGCAGCATCTTCGGCGCTATCGCCAACTATTTAGAAGCGCGGCTGAACGCCGTGAAAGTGCGTCCTAGCTCTCAACGAAAGGCTGCCCAGTAAAGCGCATGGCACGTTTCAAGCAGCGATTCATCGTGGAAGCGCCGCTCTCAGAAGTCTGGCGCTTCCACGACGATCCTATTGCCCTGAAGGCACTCACGCCGCCGCCCTTGCGCGTGAAAATCCTCGCCAAAGATGAGCCGCTACAGGCAGGTGGCACGTTGAAGTTCCGCCTGGCCTTGTTCGGCCTTCAGCCACTAGGCGCCACTTGGCACGCCATCTACGACGAATTCACGCCGTATGGCGAAGGTCAAACGCGCGCTAGCTTCGTCGATCGCTCGCTGAGCAGCCCATTCCACTTCTGGATACATCGGCACATCTTCGAAGCGCTGCCTGACGGCAGAACTGCCTGCACGGACGACGTCACTTTCCACCTGACGCCGCTGCGCGGCCTCTTGGGCAGCCTGATTGACGCCCTGGTCTATCCAAGCGTCGTGATCCTGTTCATCTATCGCCAATTCCAGGCCCGTCGCCTGTTGGCAAAGCCCGCTAAGCCCTGAGTCCGTCACAACTCTGTGAAGGCGCGTCGCGTTTTTTGCCTTATACTAAAAATTGACTAACGGTTCAAAACGCAGCGAGCAGGTGCCATGACCAATCATTCGAGCAGCCCAAGCGCCGCCGCCGAAGCGCTGATCGCGCAGCTGCGCAAAAAACTGCGCAATTTGGCGACCGAATTTGCCAACGGCGATATCAATCGAGAACAGTTCCAAACACTCTATGAGCGCTATCAGTCTCAGATCAATCTAGCCGCCTTAGCTGCTGATGAACTTGCAGCGCGCCCTGCAGGCAACACAGATGAGACGATCGCCATTCGCCGCAACCTTGAAGGCAAAGCTCTGGCAATGGCCGTCTATCATTACCGCTCACAGCGCTTCATCGAGCAGGTCGGCAATTTTGAAGTGCCGTACGCTGCCATTCGCGATATTTTGCACGATATCGCTGAGCGCGCCGCTGTAGATGAGCCGCTCGAGCCGCAGACGCATCCTTATGGCGAGCGTTATCTGCTCTTCGTGGCAGGCAAATACACTGTCTCGATCATGGTCTTTTCGCACGAGCCCGTTGTGCGTCAGATCGCCACTGTGCAGAACATGCACGCCGACTTTGAAGTGGCGAATGCCGCCGTGCTACAGCGCGCGCAAGTCACAGGTGATTTGGCAGTGCCGTTCTTTGCGCTAGTCATGCGTTCACTGCGCAAGCGTATGTGAAAGGCTATTGCACTACGTATTTTTCAAGCGTACAATAGTGCTATGCAGTTCAACATACAGCGAAGGCAACTTCATGAACGCTGAAGAGATCTCCGCTTGGGTCAGTTTAAGTGAAGCGGCAAAGATACTTGGCGTGCATCCTGCCACTGTGCGCAACTGGGCCGATCGAGGGCATCTGCCTTCGCAGCGCACGCCGGGCGGGCATCGGCGCTTTCGGATTGCCGATCTCCAGCATTGGATGAGCACTCAGGAATCGAATGCCGAGCGAGAGGCACAGGTCTTCGTGCAGAGCGCGCTTGGGCGTGTGCGCCTTGAGCTCAGCGAGCAACACTTTGCGGAAGCGGCCTGGTACCGTAACTTGGACGCACAAGCGCGCCAAACGCTCGGCGCCTGCGGCCGACGGCTGATGGAGGTCATGCAACGCTATCTCAGCTCGCCTTCTGAGCAGGCGCTGATCGAAGCGCGTGAGATCGGCTTGAAATATGGTCAGGCCATCCGCAGCCAGAATTTGAAGCTCAGCGAAGCCGTTGAAGGCTTCTTCGCTTTCAATGACCTGGTTTTAGATGCTGTGATGCGCCTCGTCGAGATCGGGCGCCCGACACACGAGCGCACCGAGCCCGTGCGCAAAGTTTATGCGCTCACTCGTGAGATCATCTTCGCCTTGGTAGACGCCTACGAGGCGTAGCCCAAGCTCAGCTACGCCTCACGCCGATCAGCTGAATTTGGCGCTAGCTGCAGCCGCCGCGATGCGCGTCTGTGGCACTTCGCCATGCTCGCCAACCCGATGAATCTTGATGAAATTGGCCTGACTGCCCGCGCCAAAAGGCATCCCTGCAATCAGCACCAGCACGTCGCCAAACTCGACCAGTTCCTGATCGTAACAGGCACGCACAACTGTCTGTACCATCTCGTCAATGGTGCTGAATTCTGGCACATAGATCGGGATAACGCCCCAGACTAGCGCCATGCGCTGCAAGGTCGTTTCGTTAGGCGTCACGCACAGGATTGGCGTCTTCGGGCGCGTGCGCGCCACTTGCCGCGCTGTGGAGCCCGTCCAGGTGGTGGTGACAATAGCGCGCGCATTCAGCAAGTCCGCCAGGACGCTAGCGGTGCGGCTAGTGGCCACAGCGAAACCTTCGCCCGTCATGTTGGCCACTTGCCGCGCCTCGCCAAGGGCCAATAAGGCCCGTTCCACGCGATCAGTGCGCGCCACACGATCGAAGTTCTGCTCGGCGATCACGGCGATATTGGCCATAGTCTCGACGGCCAGGACGGGAAACTTGCCTGAGGCAGTCTCGCCGCTGAGCATCACAGCATCGCTGCCATCAAAGATCGCATTAGCCACATCGCTAGCCTCAGCGCGCGTCGGGCGCGGATTATCGATCATGGATTGCAGCATCTGTGTGGCTGTGATGACAGGCTTGCCCACTTCATTGCAGCGCCGAATGATCTCTTTTTGGCGGATCGGCACTTCCTCAGCAGGCGTCTCAACGCCTAGATCGCCGCGCGCAACCATAATGCCGTCAGAGACGCGCAGAATCTCATCGAAGGCTTGAAGGGCTTCGCTTTTCTCGATTTTGGCGATGATCGCTACATCATCGGCGTTCAGGTAGCGGCATAGCCAGCGCAGCTCGTCTATGTCCTTGCTTGAGCGCACAAAGGACATGGCAATGTAGTCGAGCTTGTGTTCAAGGGCAAACTTCACGTCCTCACGGTCTTTTTCGGTCAGCGCCGAGAGCGTCAGGCGCGATTCAGGCGCGCTGACGCCTTTGCGCGATTGTAAGGCGCCTTCCACTATCACTTCGCAGTGCAGGTCAGTGCTAGTGGCCGTCAGTACCTTGAATTCAATGGTACCGTCATCTACCAGCAGGCGTTGGCCTGCGCGCACGTCGCGCACGAACTCAGCGTGCGGCAACGGATAGACGTGCTGCTTGGCTGCCTCAGATAGCTCGGCAGTCTCAGCAGGATTCAAGCGCGTGGTCAGCGTCAGCCTATCGCCGACTCTAAGCGGCACTGGCTCGCCGATGACCTTGCCTAAGCGAATCTTCGGCCCTTGCAAATCGCCCATAATGGCGACCACAGCGTTCTCCTCAGCGGCGATTCTACGGATCAGCGCGATGTTGCGTGCGTGCATCTCATGATCGCCATGGCTGAAGTTGATGCGCGCCACGTCCATGCCTGCACGGATCATCTCGCGCAACACGCTCTCCTGAGAAGATGACGGCCCAATTGTCGCGACGATCTTTGTGCGTTTCTTGTCCGTTTTCCTGACCAATTTCCCCACCCCTAGCCTAGCGGCTCGTCTTCAGCGCTATGCAAGCCCAAGTGCCTGCCCAATGGTAGATCAGGGCGCGAATCTTGTCAAAAGCGGCGAGTCACTTTGGCGCTTTGCCCAGCTTCTGCAGCAGGCGCTGATAGCTGGGCGATTGCGGCAAGAAGACATAGCGCGATGGAATGACTGTGGCGTGCGTGCCGCCGATGTTGCGCAAGTGCGCTACCGCCGCCAACAAATGCTTCTTGTGCACGATGATCGTCGCGCTGAACCAGCGCTCAGCCAAGTGCGAGGCATATATCGGCGCGACTGTCGGGCCTTGCAAGCCGCGCGTGATCGGATTGGAAGCGACCGCGTGCGCGACCGATTCGGCATCATCGCCGCGAATGTTGACCGTCACCTGATAGTAATTCTGCGCGCTGAGCGTGGCATCGAAGACTTCCAAGAGCGTGCGCGCTGTCTCTAGCAGCAACGGCGATTCGTGCAAGCGGCGCGTGTTGGCGATCAAGCAAGCCGTAGATTCCAGCAGCACGCCGTCCACTAGCGGCTTGAGATGATTCTCGCGCAAGGTGGTGCCCGTGGCGCTCAAATCGACCACCACATCGGCGTAACCGAGCGTCGGCGCCACTTCAATGGCGCCTTCTGCCTCAACCAAAGTGAAATGGAAGATGCCATGCTGATGTAAGAAGCGGCGCGCCAAATTGGTGAATTTTGTGGCAACGCGCAGATTGCGCCGCTTGTTCTCGCGGAAGTCGAGCGCGATCTCAGCCAGATCGGTCATGCTCTCCACATCGATCCACGCCTCAGGCACTGCTAGCACTAATTGACATTCGCCATAGCGCAGGTCCTCGTGGATGATGGTCACAGCGTCGTTCTCGCCCGCCAACTCGCGGACTACATCTAAGCCTGTGATGCCCATGTCGAGCGTGCCATCAGCCACTTTGTAGACGATGTCGTTCACGCGCTGGAAGAGCACGTCCAGCTGTGGCAAGGCGTCGATGTGCGCCACATATTGGCGCGGATTGGACTTGGCAACTTTCAGATCGCAGGCTTTGAGGAACTCAGTGGTCGGTTCGGCGAGCGCGCCTTTGCTGGGCAAGGCGAGGCTGACGCGTGGCTCAGGCATGACTCATCCTACCTTGAAGGTACTCAGCGGCTTCAGCAAGGCTCAGGCGGAATTGGACGGCGCGGCGCATATCCCGCAGGCTAAGGCAGCCAGCGGCGCGCTCTTCAGCGCCGATCAAGATCACATACGGGATGTTCTGCTTGGCAGCTTGTGCCAAGATTTGAGAGAGGTTGCGCGTCGGCGAGGTGTGCAGCGCGATGTTAGCGTGAGCGCGCAGGGCCATAGCTACGCGCACTGCTTGTTCGTCATCAGCTGACTCTAGCGGCACGACCAGCGCCGTGGGCGGCTCTTCTGTCAGCGCCGTGATGCCCAAGGCTGCCAGGATGCGATCCAAGCCGTAGGCAAAGCCGATCGCGGGCGTCTCAGCGGCAGCGCCCAGCACGCGAATCAGCTCATCGTAGCGCCCACCGCCACAGAGCTGATCGCCCTGCGCGCTGTAAATCTCGAAGACGATGCCTGTGTAGTAATTCAAGCCACGCGCAAAGCCCATATTCAGGCGAAGCGCCTCGCCGGGCACATTGTAGGCATCCAACAAGGCGATGGTCGCCCGCAGCTCATCGAAAAGGGCGCGCCCGATCGTTTGCCCAGGCGCGATCAGGCGCTCTAAAGCAGGCAGAACTTGCGCTGGCGCGCCATCGAGCGCGCAGAGTTGCTCCAGGAAATCGAGCGCTTGCATTAGGTCAGCGTGCTGGCTAGCGCGGCGCTGCTTGGTCAGCAGCCGTTTGGCGATATCCGTGCTGCTGCGCCCGACGCCCGTGGTGCCCAGGTCAGCCGACTCGAGCAGGAGTTGCAGCGCTCTGCCCAGTTTGTCCGAATCGGCAGCTAGCGCCTCAGCTGGGAACGCCGAGGACGGCTCCGAGTCGGGCAGATCGCCATAGAGTTTGGCGAGCTGGGCTTCCACATAAGCGCGTCCGCGCCCTGGGCGCCTTAGATTCTCGACCTGCCTCAGCACAAAGCGCCGCAGGCGCCGATCGAGGTTGAATGGCTCGATCAGTTGTGCCAACAAGCCAACATGGCCGATCACTAGGCGCAGCCCTTGCAAGCCGAGCTGCTGCAAGGCGTGCATCGCCATGCCAAGCGTCTCAGCATCAGCGCTAGCGCCTGCGGCGCCGATCAGCTCTGTGCCGACCATAGTGAATTGGCGCGAATGGTTGCGTTGCGGCGTCTCATAGCGGAAGACTTCGCCTGCGAACTGCCAGCGCAACGGTTTGGGCGCATGCTGATAGCGCTCTACATACATGCGGGCTGCGGAAGGCGTGAACTCAGAGCGCAGGCAGAGCAGGCGCCCGTATAGCTCAAAGGTGAAGAGCCGATTGACGGCGTCGTCACCGCTTTTAGTCAAGAACAGGTCGGCGTACTCGACCAAAGGCGTCTCAAGGCGCTGATAGCCGAAACGCGCTAGAGTGTTTTGCAGCTGGGCTGCGATGTGCGCGGCTGCAGCGCTCTCAGCCGCAGTGCGATCGTAAAAGCCGTGCGGTCGGCTGAAGGTTGAGTTGGTCATACTTGCCTATTCTTCATCGGTCAAGGCATAGATGATGCGCACTATAGCACGAGCGCGTTGTGGCGCATCGCCGAGATAATCTTCAGCGCGCATCAGCTGGCGCAGGCGCTCAGGCGCGATGAAGGCCGTCAGGCGTGGATCAGCGCACAGGCTCTCCTGGAGCGTTTGCGTGCCGCGCTCGCGCAGATCGCGCCATGCGCTCAGGCTATGCTCACGGATCAGCTCATGCAACACTTGGCGATCGCCGCCGTTGCGCACAGCTTCCATCAGCACGCGCTCAGTGGCGGCGAAGGCGCCGTAGTGCGCCAAATTTCGCCGAATGGCATCGTGATCGAGCTGCAAATGGCGCACCAAGCGCGTCATGCGCCGCAACATCTCATCAGTGGCCAGGAATATCTCCGGCAGGACGCTGCGACGATTGGCGGAGTCGTCTAAGGTGCGCTCCAGCAGGCTATTGGCGGCGTTCTGCCATGCTACAATTGGCAAAGCTGAGACAAAGCGCGCCAAGCTGTCGATGTTTTCGGCGTTGATTGGATTGCGCTTGAAAGGCATGGCTGAAGAGCCGACCTGGGCTGCGCCGAATGGCTCTTGCCATTCGCCTAAAGGCGGCGATTGCAGCAGCCGCATATCAAAGGCGATCTTGTGCAAAGTGAGCGCCAGGCCTGCCAAGGCGCTGACCACGAGCCAATCCTGACGGCGCGAATAAATCTGCGTGGCAACAGGCAGCGCCTCGAGGCCGAGCTGCTGCATAACTTGGCGCTCGAAAGCCTGTGGCGTGAGCGCCGTGCCTTCCAAAAGCTGCGCGTAGGCAGCGCTAGTGCCGACTGCGCCTTTGAAGCCCTTGCCGCGCAGCTGTGCGCGTAGCGCGCGCAAGGACTCGTAGTCTGCGCACAGATCGTAAGCATAGCACGCCAAGCGGTAGCCGACTGTGGTCGGCTCAGCGGGCTGCAGATGGGTGAAAGCGATAGTGGGCAGGTCAGCGCTCTGGGCGATGCGCTCGGCAAAAGCGCGCAGAAGGTCGCGCAGCTGCGCTAGGATCAAGCTCAGGCTCTCGCGCAGGCGCAGGACATCGGCGTTATCCTCGATGTCAGCGCTGGTAGCGCCGAGGTGGATGATTGCGCCGCCGATTGGGCATTGTTCGGCATAGCACTTGATCTCAGCCATCAAGTCGTGCTGGATTTCGGCTTCAATAGCGTCAGCGCGCTCAAGGTTCACGTCTTCAACATGGGCGCGTAGGTCAGCCAGTTGTTCGGCGCTCACCAAGCCAATGCGATGCTGGACTTCGGCGAGCGCCAGCCAGATGCGGCGCCATAGACGGCGCTTATGGACCTCTGACCATAGCGCGCGCATTTGTGGTGAGCCATAGCGCCAAGTGAAAGGACTCAGGAACGTCTCATGGTTGAACATCAGCGTGCCTGTGCAGCTGGTTATGCTTCAGGGCTGTAGCCTGATTATGCTACTAGAATGCGCTCTGCGCAAACCAGCCGTTGCGCAGAGCGCCTTGTGCCTTTGAGCGGATCCTATGGTAAAATGGCGCCAAAGTATAGTGTTTTAGCCGTAATGAGCTGGAGGCAAAGGTGGCGATAACGCAGAATACCAACAGAGTTGGCGATGAGCATGAAGGCGATCTGCCTTTAGAGTCGGCGCAAGAGGCGCGCCGGGAGATGCAGCGCTGGATCCTCACGCGGCAGCCTAACTTGTGGCGCCCGCCAACGGACGTTTTCGAGCTGGTTGATCGCCTAGTGGTCTTAGTCGAGATCAGCGGCATGCGCGATGGCGAGTTCAATGTGGCGCTGCAGGAACATCGTCTTGTTATCAGCGGCATCAGGCGGCGCACTTTGCGCGATCACACGGCCTTTCACCAAATGGAAGTGCGCTATGGCGAATTCCGAACAGTGGTCAGCTTGCCCTGGGCAGTTGATCGCAGCCGCGTTAAAGCCACCTATAAAGACGGCTTCTTGCGTGTAGAACTGCCGCGCTCTACCAAGCAGCAGATGCACGTTGTAGATGTGGATGTTGACGACGCTAGAAAAGAATGACGAGTAGCTTACATGCCTTCTACCAAACGGCTCGGGGAAGAAAAGCAAGCCCAGGCTATCAACATTGAAGACGAGCAGCACGTCGAGCTCAGCACGGAGAGCGTGCCCAGTGGCGATCAGAGCGAACACTCCAGCGATGAGAGCGCTCTACGTGTGCCGCCTGACCTGCCGATCTTGCCTCTGCGCGGCTTGGTCGTCTATCCGCAGACGGCAATGCCGCTCAACATCGGTCAAAAACGCTCAATACGCCTTGTGGACGAAGCCGTCAGCGGCGATAGGCTGATCGGCCTGGTTGCCTCGCGCAACCCTGAGTTGGAAACGCCTGAGCCGCAGGATATCTACACCGTCGGCACGATGGCAGCCATCTTGCGCTTGTTCCGCGCGCCCGATGGCACGATCCGCTTGTTAGTACAAGGCTTGGCGCGCATCCGCGTGGATGAATACATACAAAGCGAGCCGTTCCTGCGCGCGCGCGTCACACACATCCCTGAGATTGTTGAAGAAGGCAATGAAGTCGAGGCGCTCAAACGCATGGTTGTGGAGCAGTTCAGCAAGCTCGCTGAGCTGGTGCCAAGCGTTCCGAGCGATTTGGTCAACTCAACGCTTAACACAAACGATCCACTTCAGATCGTCTATGCCATTGCCACGTACATTCGCCTAAGCCTTGAGGACTATCAGCGCATCCTAGAGCTCGATAGCGTCTCGGAGAAACTGCGCTTGCTCCTGCAGATTCTCAGCAAAGAGATCGAGGTGCAGGAGATCAGCCGCAAGATTCAGAGCCAGACGCAATCGGCGATCGAGCAAGGCCAGCGCGAGTTCTACCTGCGCGAGCAGCTCAAGGCGATTCGGCGCGCGCTGGGCGAAGAAGACGAGCAGTTCGCTGAAGTGGAGCAGTTCCGCCAACGCATCGCAGCGGCACAGATGCCTGAAGAGGCGTTGCGTGAGGCCGAGCGCGAACTCGAGCGCATGTCGCGCCTGCCCACTGCCTCAGCCGAGTACGGCGTCATCCGCACTTATCTGGATTGGATGACGAGCCTGCCTTGGGCCAAGCGCACTGAGGACAACTTGAACATTCGCCATGCGCGCCAAGTGCTAGATGCCGATCACTACGGCCTGAAGGACGTCAAGGAACGCATTCTGGAATTCTTGGCAGTGCGCCGCTTGCGCGCCGAACGCTATGGCAAGGCCGTCCCTAAGAGTGATGACCAAACGCGCCGCGATCGGCAAGGCGCGATCCTATGCTTCGTCGGCCCACCGGGCGTCGGCAAGACCTCGCTTGGCGCTTCAATCGCACGGGCTATGGGGCGCAAATTCACGCGCATGAGTTTGGGCGGCGTGCGCGATGAAGCTGAGATACGCGGCTTCCGCCGAACTTATATCGGCGCCATGCCAGGGCGCATCATCCAGACTCTGCGGCGCGTAGAGACGCGCAATCCTGTGATCATGTTGGATGAGATCGACAAGCTCGGGCGCGATTTCCGCGGCGATCCATCCGCAGCGCTGCTGGAAGTGCTCGATCCTGAGCAGAACTATGAGTTCCGCGATCACTACCTTGATGTGCCCTTCGATCTCTCAGAAGTGCTGTTTATCACCACAGCCAACGAGCTCGATCCGATTCCGCCGCCGCTGCGCGATCGCATGGAGATCATCACGCTCTCAGGTTATACTGAGCAGGAGAAGCTGCAGATCGCGGCGCGCTACCTTGTGCCGCGCCAAATCCGCGAGAATGGCCTGCTCCTAAAAGAAGTTCAGTTCACTCAGGAAGCCCTGCTGACGATCATCCGCGACTACACGCGCGAAGCCGGCGTGCGCAACTTGGAACGCGCTATTGGCAGCAGCGTGCGCAAAGTAGCGACGCGCATCGCCGAAGGCGAAGTCAAGCGCGTGCGCGTGACGCCGAAGGCCGTCCGCAGCATGCTCGGCAAGCCGCGCTTTGGCTACGGCGAGGAACTTTCCTCGCGCACAGACTTGCCCGGTGTAGCCACAGGCCTCTCAGTGACCGCTTTCGGCGGCGACGTGCTGTTCGTGGAAGCGACGCACATGCCAGGCAACAAGGGCTTCCAATACACAGGTCAGCTTGGCGAGGTGATGCAGGAGAGCGCACGCGCGGCTTTCAGCTATGTGCGCGCGCACGCTCAGGAGCTGGGCGTCTCGCCTGATTACTTCGAAAGGCATGATATCCATCTGCATGTGCCTGCTGGCGCCGTGCCGAAAGACGGGCCTTCAGCAGGCGTCACAATGGTGACAGCGCTGGCTTCCTTGATGACGAGCCGACCTGTGAAGCATAACGTCGCTATGACGGGCGAGATCACGCTGCGCGGTAAGGTCTTGCCTGTGGGCGGTATCAAAGATAAAGTCTTGGCGGCGCACCGCTTCGGCGTAGATACCGTGATCCTGCCCAGGCGCAATCAGCCCGATCTAGACGATTTACCTGAGGACGTGCGCGACGCAATGACCTTCATTTTGGTAGATGACGTGAAAGAAGTGCTAGACGCGGCGCTTTCGCCTAAGATCGATTGAAGCACAACCCTTTACTGCATCGCAAGTGGTTTTAAAGGAGCCGAACTGTGCCAAAAGTCATGCTTATAGATGACGATCGAACGACCGTGATGTTGCTGGAGACGCTGCTCAGCCTAGATGGCTTTCAAGTCATTCTGGCGGCGCACAGCAGCGAGATTCTGGAAAAAGCGCGCCGCGAGCAACCTGATATCTTCCTGATAGACTATCATCTCTCGGGCGGTGTGCAAGGCACAGAGATCGTCAAGCGTCTGCGTGCCGAGCCTGCTTTTCAACGCACGCCGATCATCGTGACCTCAGGCATGAACGTTGAGGAAGCCGCTTTGCGCGTCGGCGCCAATCGCTTCCTGATGAAGCCGTTCGATCCTGCTGAGCTGCCTAGCTTGCTGCATCAACTGCTCAGCACTGTTTGAGCTATGACACACAGCCAACTTGAGCCTGATGGCGCTCAGAATTCGCCCAAGCCTCACCCGCCTTACCGCCCAACCTTGGCGATCTTCTTGATCATGCCGATTGCGGCTGCGCTTGTGGCACTTTGGCTCGCCGAAGCCTTTGTGGCTCGTGATGCCGTCAGCGGCAGGCGCGAAGACGCGCCGCCTGCAGTCGGCCTGACGCCTTTCACCTTAATCGGCAGCCCTGCGCCCGATTTCGAGCTTGCTACGCCCAAAGGCGAGAGCCTTCGCCTCAGCGAGCAGCGCGGCGCATGGCTAGTGCTGAACTTCTGGGCAACTTGGTGCCCGCCTTGCCGCGCCGAAATGCCCATCTTGCAGGCGCTCCATGATTCGCCATCTGAGGCGGCGCGCGCCTTAGGCACAGTCCGCGTGATCGCCATCAACCGCGACGAATCGGCTGCAGCGGTGCAGGCCTTCCTCGATGAACTGAAGCTCAGCTTGCCCGTGGCACTCGATCCAGGCGGAAAAGTCAGCAATCGCTATGGCGTCCTCAGCTTGCCGATGACTTATTTCATCGATCCTGAAGGCATTGTGAGGCATCGGCACATCGGCAAACTGACGGAAGAGCTGCTTGAACAGACTCTGCGCAAGTTGGCGAGCAGCAATGCACCTTGATCTCGGACGCAGCGTCACGTATCCATTCGAAGATTCGGATTGGCTCTCGAAGCTGATCGTCTTCCTGATCGTCGGCTTTCTGCCAGGCTTGAACATCATCCTGTGGAGCGGCTATGCGCTCAGCGTAGCGCGCAACCTTGCGCGCGGCGAGCGACGTCCATTGCCGACTTGGGATGCCTGGTCGGATATCGCTGTGCGCGGCTTGCTCTCACTAGTGGCGACGGCGCTCTACTTCACGCCTGCAGCTTTGCTCGTCTTACTCGTATGGTTGTTCGGCGCGCTCAGCCGCGGCGCAGAAGCCTTCTTGACAATGCGCTTGATCGCCTTGGGCATTGCCTTGCTCTATAGCCTGCTGATGAACTACGTGCTGACCTGCGCTCATGCCCGTTATGCGCAGACGGATCAGTTCTACCATTATCTTGAGATTGGAGCGCGTCTGCGCGATTTGGGCCGCGCCGCTGTGCCCTTCGGCGTGCTCTTTCTCTACCAGAGCCTGCTCAGCTTCCTGCTGGTGATGCTCTCAGCGGTCGTTTTCATGATCGGCCTTGTGCTGCTGAGCCTCGCGATGACGAGCAGCGGCGCCTTGAGCCTGATCATCGCGCTTGTGCTAGTGCTCGCCTTGATTGGCTACATCGCGCTAGTGACGCTCGGCTTCTTGACCAACGGCTATCTGCTGGGCACAGCGCTGGTCAGCTTGCGGCAAATTCTGCCCGCACGCTGATCAGCTTCATAGACTCTCTATCAGCGCAGTGTGGTAAACTTGGCCTAGAGAATCGTCATCTGAAAAGCGCTACCATGAGCGAGCCGTTGAGCAGCCTTCAGCCCGACCGTCTGATGCAGCATATGCAGGCGCTGTGCAAAGGCATAGGTGCGCGCCCTGCCTGCTCGCCACAGGAGCGCCGCGCCGCTGAGTACGTTCAGATCATCTTGCGCTCAGTTGGTGTAGAGCAGATCGCTGTACAGCCCTTCCGCAGCCACACGACGCTCGGCGCGCAAATGCTGCCCGTGCTGGCGCTCGCGGCCCTAGCCACCTTGACGAGCGCTAAGACGCGCCTGAACAGGCTGCGTGCAGCTGCGCTCTCTGCGCTGAGCGCCTTCAACCTGCATGGCGCCCTGAGCGCCAAGCCACCTTTTTTCCAGCCGCTCATTGCGCTCGGCACGAGCCAGAACGTGATCGCCACGATTGCGCCGCGCAGCGCAATCAAGCGTCGCGTCTATTTGATCGGGCATTTGGATAGCAGCAAACAGCGCTTCCTTTTGCCGCCTGCCCTGCCTGAGCTACTCAAGCCGTTGGCAACGCTCGGCATTGGCGCGCTCTTCTTGAACGCTCTCGTTCAAGCGCGGCGTGCATTCGCGCGTAAAGCGCGCCGCGGCCTCTGGGACGCGCTCTTGGCAGCCCTCAGCTTAGGCGCCTTGATCGCGCAGCTGAACGACGAGCGTCAACCTTTTGTAGAAGGCGCCAACGACAACGCCTCTGCTGTTAGCGTGCTGCTCGGCCTGGCAGAGACGCTCAGCCTGGCGCCCCTCGAGCATACGCAGGTGAATTTTCTCTTCACAGGCTGCGCTGAAGTCGGCGGGATTGGCATGGCGCGCTATCTTGAGCAATTCCAGCCGCCGCGCTTCAACAGCTACTTCATCGCCTTTGAGATGGTCGGCAGCGGCAACCTGTGCTATGTCACTAAGCACGGCGTGACTGCTTTTGGCGAATACGCGCCCGATCCGGATCTGCTGGCTTTGGCGCGCCGCGCTGCCGTACAACATCTCCAAGTGGCAGGCCGCGAGATGCTGAGCTTAGACGAGCTTGCTGTCATTGTGCGTATGGGCTACAAAGGCTTGTGCCTCGCAGGCTACGATCAAGAAGGCTGGCTGCCGCATTGGCATCGCGCTGAAGATAGGCTCGAGCGCATTCAAGCGGGCGCGCTGAGCCGCGCTGCGCACTTTGGCTATACCTTGCTGCAGGAAATTGATCGCAGCGCACCTGCAGACTAGTGGTTGATTAAGGCTTTCAGACGGAAACTATGCCGCACATTGTCTACTTAATGTCGGATACGGGCGGCGGGCATCGCGCCGCTTGCCGCGCCATTGAAGCAGCGCTGAACGCGCGCTACCCTGGCACTTTCACGGGCGAATTGGTGGATATGTGGCGTCACTACACGCCTTTTCCCTTCAGCACTTTGCCTGATACCTATGTGAAGTGGGTGAATTGGAGCCCAACAACCTATGCGGCGCAGTATTGGGTGAACGATCGCATTTGGCGCGCCAAGCCGCTCAGCCATGCGCTGTGCCGCCAAATGTTCCCGCGTATGAGGCAATTCTTCCAAAAATATCCTGCCGATCTGTACCTATGCGCCCACTCGGTCTTTGTCAGGCCAGGCATTCACGCCTTGCGCAAGCTCGGCATCCAAAAACCATTCATCACGGTCATCACTGACTACGCCTTGCCGAACATCATGTGGTACGATCCGCGCGTGGACTTGACCACGATCCCGACTGAGCCTGCCTATCGGCGTGGCTTGCGGTTGGGCTTGCCGCCTGAGAAGATGGCCCTGACAGGCGCGCCTGTCCATCCGAAGTTCACAACACTGCGCATGGACAAAGCTGAGGCACGCGCTGCGCTCGGCTGGCCTCTGACAGCACGCATCGTGCTGATGATCGGCGGCGGCGATGGCATGGGAACGCTGCAGCAGACCGCGCGCGCGCTTGATAGTCTGCGCTTGGACGCCGAATTGGTCATCATCGCTGGGCGCAATGCTGCGCTGAAAAAATCGCTCGAGGCGCGTCAATGGGAACGCCCAACGCGCATTTACGGCTTTGTGAACAACATCGAAGTGATGATGCGCGCTGCGGACTTGCTCATCACCAAGGCAGGGCCAGCAACTTTGACAGAAGCGGCGACTGTCGGCTTGCCGATGGTCATCAGTGGCGCCATCCGCTTTCAGGAATCGCCGAATGTGAAGTATGTGGTCAGCCGCAACGCGGCGGTCTACGCGCCTTCGCCGCGCAAAGTTGCGGCTGCAGTTGCTGAGCTGCTAGCGGATGATGGCGCGCGTTTGAAGGTGCTCTCAGAAGGCGTGAAAGCTATCGCTGAGCCACAGGCTGTGTGGCGCATCGCTGAGATTGTACATCAACACGCAGTCAAGGCGGCTGAACGCTGATTTAGCGCGAGGCTTGCTGTGCTGTGAGCGGGAGGGAAGGGATTCGAACCCTTGTCCCCGCTTTCGCAGGGAAACCGCTTAGCAGGCGGCCCCAATCGACCACTCTGGCACCCCCCCTAGACACGTACCGACGATTGTAGCCGCTCATGGCCATTGAGTCAAGGCAGAATCGGCGCGTTGTTGACGGCCACGCAACTTTGTGCTAAACTAGGCTCACAAATTAGTGAAGCTTAGGATAACTAAACACTAGAGCTTGGGCTTTATTGATGCGACTGAGCAATCGACGTAGTTCAGCGATACTTTGAACAGGGGCGCTTATTGCCAAGCTGTAGCTACACGCGCGGGCGCTTTTTATGCCCTTTTGGCCGCTGTTTCACAGCAAGGCGCGCCAAGTGCTTTCTATTAGGTGTACAGCAAGTGTAAGCCCGCTATATCTCAAGCCTACTTAGGCAAAGGAGCTAGTGCGATGATCGCGCTTGTGGTCGAGAGTAACCCGAACTCAGCTGACGTGATTTGCCGACAGCTCAAGGCACTCGGCTTCAAAGATGAGGATATCCACGTGACAGGGACGGCTGAAGGCGGCATGGAATTGGCAAAACAAGTGCGCCCGCAGTTTGTGCTCGTAGACGAGCATCTGCCCGATGACTATGGCGTAGAATTGATAGACGCGCTTCGCTCTCTTAAGCCCGATTCGGTCTTGGCGCTCTATAGCGTCGATGATAATGACGAAGCGATTCAAGAAGCCTTCAAAGCGGGCTGCAATTATTACGTGATCAGGCCGAACGGCTTGCAGCAGCTGTGCCGCGACCTTAGATCGCCAGAGATGCTGCTCAGAGCCAATGCGCGGGCAGTCTTTCGCTGAAATGCAAAGCGTTGTCCGCTCTTGACTTCCTGTGTTACATTCGGAGCGCTTGTGAGAACCTGAGCAAGCTGCGCTGCGAGCTTGCTTAGGTTCCCGCTATCGGAAGACGATGAACTGCTAGCCCTGTACATGCCAAGTAAGATCAAGATTGTAACGGATAGCTCTGCCCAGTTTGCTGATCCAAGTCTCGTAGCGCATCACGATATTAGCGTTGTGCCATTGCGCATTCGCTGGCGCGGCAATCTCTACCGCGAAGGCATCGATCTCGACCCTGCGGCTTTCCTCAGCCAACTTAGCCAGCATGATGACTTGCCTGAGCTGCTGCCGCCCTCGCTGGAAGCCTTCCAGGCAGTCTATGCGCGCCTAGCGCGCCAAACCGATCGCATTTTGTCCGTTCACCTTTCGCAGGCCATGCATCCAACCGCTCAAGTTGCACAGGCAGCCGCACAAAGCCTGATCGGACGCTGTGATATCGTTGTGCTTGATTCGAAGAGCATCGGTCTTGGTTTGGCGCGCCTAGTGGAAGAAGCAGCGCACCTAGCTGAGACGTGCGATTCGCTCAAGGAGATCGTGCGCCTGCTGCGCAAGCAACTGACGCGCTTTTACGCCATTTTCGCCATTGAGCGCCTTAAATATGCACAGCAGCATGGCTTGCTCGGCCAGGCGCAGCGCCTGCTCGGCGAGATGCTCGGGATTCGGCCGCTCTTGACCATTGAAGATGGCGAGCTATTGGCAATGGAAAAAGTGCGCACACCCGCTCAGGCTATTGATAAGTTCGTGGAATTTGTGCTAGAGTTCAATCAAGGTGACCAAATGCTGCTGCTGCAAAGCGCGCCCGAGCCAACCGAGCAGACTTTGGCGCTGATCGATCGGCTGAACCTTGAATTCGCGCAACGCACCTACCCGATCAGCCTTTATCAGCCGTCTCTGGCCTGCTATCTCGGTCCGAACGCCAGCGGCATCATGCTCTACGAGTCGTCATTCAGTCCCGAGAGCCGTCGCAAGCCATACGAGGTTGAGGAACGAGAATGAGCGCAACATATCGCATCAAATTTGTCTGCGATAGCGCCGCTGACCTGCCTGCGGCATGGCGTTCGCGCTGGGGCATCTCGGTTATCCCTGTTTTCGTGAATTTTGGCGATGAGAGCTTCCCTGACGACGGCGTCTCGCTAACGCACGAGGAATTCTATCGTCGTTTGGATGACTCAAAAGTGCCGCCAACAACTTCTGCGCCTTCTGCGGGCGTGGCCGCAGATGTGCTGCGCGAGGCGCTCTCAGGAGCCGATCACGTGATCGCCTTCATCATCTCGCCGTCAGTTAGCAGCACCTACAACACAGTCCGCCTTGCAGCCCAGCAAGTCTCAGCTGAGCGAATCACAGTTTACGATAGCGGCACACTGAGCATGGCCGTAGGCTGGCAGATTGTCGCGGCGTGTCGGGCGCGCGAGCGCGGCGCCGACGTGGCGGGCATCCTCCAGGCAGCCGCTGATGCACGCGAGCGTGCGGATGTCTGGGCGATTCCAGGATCGCTAGAGTATTTGCGGCGCGGCGGCAGAGTCAATCGGATCGTCTCCAGCGTCGGCACGCTACTGCAGATCAAGCCGATCATCACAGTCAAGAATGGTGTAGTCGACTCAAAGCAGCGCGCGCGCACGCTGAAGAAAGCCCTTGAGAGTGTGGCAGAGATGATCCGACAGCGCGCGCCACTGGAAGGCATCGCCTTCTTGCATACCAACGCGCCCGATCTGGCTGAGCAAATGCGCGCCCTGCTGGCTGACGTCCTGCCCAGCGATCCTGAGCGCACAATCACCTTGAACGTCTCAGCTGCCATTGGCGTCCACTTTGGACCTGGCTCGGTAGGCGCGGCAATTTTGCGCGCCTCACATGCCTAGCACAGGGAAGTTCGTCTATGCCATCAGCGCTGGAGAAACTCTATAAAATTTTGAAGCTAGAGAGCGAGACGGGCTACAAAGATCACGCCGTCTACAAAGGTTTGGGCGCCTTTGCCAAGCAATGGGAAGCTGACGCGCGCACACAAGCCAAGAAACCTGAGCATCATGCGCTGATCGACGAGCTGGTCGCGCTGATGCAGCAGTACAGCCACAGCACGGCGCCCGATGAACGCCCAGCAGCTGTGCAGTATATGATCAGTCGGATCACAGGCCGCGTGCCGCGCCAGGCTGCCCAAGCCTCTGCGCCTAAAGGCCTTCAGGCACACATGGACGAACAGTTGCCCGAATCGGCGCAAAGTGCGCCTGCGCCGCTCGACCTGGACTCACCAAGCGGCCAGACTGCTTTCGGCGTCGCGCCGAGCGTCGTGCTGCAGCCGCGCAGCTCTGCCTTGCCGCCGCGTCGGCGCCGCCCTGAGCCCGATCCTGAGAGCGAGGCCGCCTTCTGGCGCGCTTTGCAGCAGCCTGTGACTGCAATCAGTGGCGTCGGCGAGAAGATTGCTGAAAAGCTCAGCGCGCTCGGCATCCGCACCATAGAAGATTGGCTATGGCGCTTTCCGCGCCGCTACGATGACTACACCACCATGTTGCCGATCAACCGCCTGCGCCCGAACATGACCGTGACAGCTGCTGGCGTCGTGCGCGAGATCAAGCTCAATCGCGCTCGCCAAGGCGCTGAAGTGCTGCATGTGACTATCCATGACGGCACAGGCGCGTTAACGGCGACCTTCTTCAATCAGCCCTATCTTGAGAAACGCTTTGAGCGCGGCATGTTCATCGTCTTCAGCGGCAAGGTCACGCTTTACCAACAGCGCCTGACGATGTCTAACCCTGAGTGGGAGCCGATTGACAAAGAAGCGCTGAACACGCGCGCTATCGTGCCAATTTATCCGCTCACCAAAGGCTTAGCGCAAGGCACTATGCGCAAGCTGAGCCAAAAAGTGGTTGAGCGCTACGCGCTAGAGATTCCTGATTACATGCCCGAGCCGATCCTTGAGCGCGTCGGGCTGGCCGATCTCGGCTGGGCGATCAAGCAATTGCACTTCCCTGATTCGCAAGAGGCGCTGCAGCAAGCTAAACGGCGCATTGCCTTTGATGACTTGATCTTGCTGCAGCTGGGCGTGTTGCGCAATCGGCTCAGTTGGCAGGCGCAGCGCGCTGAACCGCTCGTGATCACGGACGAATTGTTCGCGGCTTTGATCAATGGCTTACCTTACAAGCTGACCAGTGCGCAGGCGCGCGCTCTGGAGCAAATTCGGCGCGATCTGGCGCGCGATGTGCCGATGAATCGCCTGCTGCAAGGCGACGTCGGCGCAGGCAAGACGGTTGTTGCGGCGCTTGGCATGGCGATCGCTGTGCTGAGCGGTAAGCAAGCTGCCTTGATGGCGCCGACCAGCATCCTGGCTGAGCAGCATCGCAAGAGCCTGGCGCAGTTGTTCAGCGCGTTGGCGCCTATGTCGCGCTATCCGATCTACCTGCTCACAGGCGATACATCCGCGGCTGAGCGCAGCGCGATCCTGAAGGCGCTCAGCGAAGGCGAGCCATGCTTCGTGGTCGGCACGCACGCGCTGATCGGCGAGTCTGTGCACTTTGCGCAGCTCGGCATGGCAGTTATCGACGAGCAGCATCGCTTCGGCGTGGAGCAACGCAGCGCCTTGCGCGGCAAAGGCGCGAACCCGCATCTGCTGGTGATGACCGCTACGCCGATTCCGCGTACGCTCGCCCTGACGCTCTTTGCCGATCTGGATTTGAGCGTGCTGGACGAATTGCCGCCTCATCGGGTGCCTGTGGCGACTCGCGTCATCAGCCGCCGCGACCGCGAAGCCTTGTATGCCTTCATCGATCGGCAAATTGAGCAAGGTAGGCAGGCCTTCATCGTCTGCCCGCTGGTTGAGTCGGACGCTGAGCAGCCGAACGCCGAGATGAAAGCGGCTGTGGCAGAATACGAGCGCTTGCAGGGCGAAATTTTCCCGACTCGGCGCTTGGGCCTGCTGCACGGCAAGCTCTCGGCGCGGCAAAAAGAGGCTGTGATGCGCGCCTTCAGCAAAGGCGCGCTGGATATCTTGGTGACAACTGCAGTCGTCGAGGTCGGCGTGGATGTGCCGAACGCGACCGTCATTGTAGTAGAAGGTGCCAATCGCTTTGGCTTGGCGCAGTTACATCAGTTTCGTGGGCGAGTCGGGCGTGGCACACATAAATCCTATTGCCTGCTGCTGCCTGATGATGATAATACAGATAATGAGCGTCTTCAGGCGATGGAAGCCACGCATGATGGCTTCAAGCTGGCAGAGCTGGACTGGCAATTGCGCGGCGCCGGTGAGCTGCTGGGCACGCGCCAAAGTGGGCGAAACCTGCTGATGAGCACTGCCATTGATCCAAAGCTAGTCGCTGAGGCCCAACTTGAAGCGCGCACGCTCTATGAAGAAGACCCGAGCTTGGCCTTGCCTGAACACGCAGCCTTGCGCGCACGCCTTGAGGCGCGCTACGGGCGCAGTGAAGTGGCCGAGATCAGCTAGGTGCAGCACATGGTCAGAAGTATAAGCCAGGATGTCCAAAAACAAGCGGTTCTAGAGCAGCTGCGCCGTTCACGCGCTAACTTGTTAGCCGCTATCGAAGGGCTATCGCCGAACGATATGCTGCGGCCAGGCGTGGTCGGCTTTTGGTCGGTCAAGGACGTGCTCGCCCACTTGACCGTCTGGGAATCCGAGCTAGTGACGGCGCTCTCGCAGCTGGATAGGCCGTCTTTAGTGCCGCACATCGTGCAGATTGAAGATATCGATGCGTTCAATGCCGAGCAGTATCACATCAACGCACCGCGCCCGCTGGAGCGCGTGCTGGAAGATTTTCACGGCGTGCACAAACACTTGCTGCGCGCTGTAGAGGCGCTTGATGAGCGTACCTTGACCGACGTGCGCAAGTTCCGCTGGCTGGAAGGCGAGCCGCTCACTTATCTGATCGCCGATTGCGCCCATTGGCACGAGGATGAACACGCCGAGCAGATTCGGCAATGGCGCGCTGAGCAAGGACTTTGAGCTGATGGACGCTTTGCCGATCTTTCTATTCGACCGTAGCGCAGCACAAGCGCGCTTGCTCTTGCAAGATCGCGACCGTCTCGAGCTGCTGCATCGCATGTCTACCAACGATTTGAGACGCTTGCAAGTTGGCCAAGGCTGCAGCACAGTCCTGACGACGGCGACGGCGCGCATTATCGATCGCGTCCTAATCTATCATCGCGGCGAGACGGCGCTGATGATCGCCAATTACCCTGAGATCGTCATCAACTGGCTGCGGCGGCACGTCTTCTGGCAGGATCGCTTCAAAATTGAGGATCAAAGCGCGGCGCTCGGCCAGCTAGAGCTGCATGGCGTTGGCGCTGCAGCGCTGGTTGAACAAGCGCTCAGCGGCGCCTCGAGCTTGGCGCTGCATCACTTTCTCGAAGATTCAAGCCGTCAGCTGCTAGTGGCGCGCACTTTTCCGCTGCTGGCAGAAGGGTTCTTAGTTGTGGCGCCATATGCGCAGCTAGAGCAGCTGCGCACAGCTTGGTCGGCTGAGCGGCGCGTCCAAAGGGCTGATGATTCGATCTACGAGCGCTTGCGCATCGCAGCCGGCTTGCCTGCGGCCTATCACGAGCTGACTGAAGACTATGTTCCGCTCGAAGCCGGCTTGTGGGACTCAGTCAGTTTCAGCAAAGGCTGTTACATTGGGCAAGAGATCATTGCGCGCATGGAGAGCCGCAATCGGCTCGCCAAGACGTTAGTCAAGCTGCAGCTGAGCGCATTAGTGCCGCCTGGCACGCCGATCCAAGCGCATGAGGAGACCGTCGGCGTGCTGACCAGCTGTGCCGAGCCGCTTGTGCCGCAAGCAGACGTTGCAGCAATTGGGCTCGGCTTTGTGAAACCTGCTTTCGCTATACCTGGCTCACTGTTACGTGTTGGAGAGGCGCGCGCTGAAGTTGTGCCAGCAGCGCTGATCGCGGCGCGAGAGAGCGAGTGAATTCTATGGACAGCGCGCCATCTATCGCTTCAAGTGCGCTGAATGACTGGCTGCGCACTTGCCATATCGCACAACAGGCGCTGGAGAGCGCACCTGACGCGCAGACTGTAGTTGAGACTCTGCGCGATGTGCTGCTCTGGCTTTTTGGCGCGCAAGTGGATGTGCAAATCTTACGCAGCCACGCACCTGAGGTTTATGCCAAACTCCCTAGCTTGGCACAGGAAGCGGCAACTAGCCTGACGCCACAGGCTGCTGCTGACGGCTGCAGCATCGCCTTGCCGCTTTTGGCAGGTGATGAGCCGCACGGCTTGGTGCTGGTCAAAGCGCCTGAGCCGCTCGAGCCGGTGCGCGCCGCGCTTGCCTATCAGTTGGTGAGCAGTGCTGCGGCTGCCTTAGCGCGCTTGGCTTGGCCTGCCAGCCCACAGATTTTCCGCCAATTGGTGGAGAACGCTAACGTCGCCATTGATGTGGCAGCGCTAGATGGCACAATTACCTACGCGAACCTTGCTGCAGCTCAGCTCTATGGCTTCCAATCGCCGCAAGAGATGATCGGGCGCAACGTCAGCGAGCTGTACTTCGGTGGCGAAGAGACGCGCATTGCGCGTGACCTGCTAGTGCAATCGCGCACAGCGGCCGGCTGGTCGGGCGATGTCACCCATAAGACGACCGACGGCACGCCCTTGCCTGTGCGCCTTGCCGTCTTCGCCATGCGCGATCACCAACAGCGCATGACCAGCTTCGGCGCCATCATCCAGAGCCTGGGCGAACAGCAACAACTGCTCTACTCGCTCCAGCAGCAGACGCGCCGTCTACGCGCAGCAGTGGAAGTCTCGCGCGCGGCAACCTCCAAGCTGGATATCGACTCGTTGGCGCGGCAGGTTGCCTCGGTCACGCAGGCGCTCTTCGATTTCGATCTGGTAGCCGTCTTGTTGTGGAAAGACGATTCGTTGCAGGTCAAGGCGGTCTACACGCCTGAAGGGCATCTGCAGACGGCTGAGATTCCGCTGCAGTTGGCAGCCGATGATCTCAATTACGCGGCGCTGGAGACGCGCACAGCGCTGCTCATCAACGATTCGCAGGCTGATCAGCGCGTTGGGCTGCGCCATGCGTTGCTGCCTATTGGCTCAGAAGTTGTTTTACCGATGCGCTTGGGCAGCACAGTGATCGGCACGCTGGATGTACAAAGCCGCGAGGCGCACGCTTTTCAGCCTGAGGATGTCGAGACGTTGCAGGGCATCGCCGATCAGCTGGCTGTGGCGCTCGATAACGCGCGCCTATTCGCCGCTGAGCGCTCCAAGGTGGAGCAACTGGCAGCCTTGAACGCCATCAGCCAGCAGCTTGTGGCCGCTTACAACCTGGACGAAGTCTGGGATGAAATTCGCAAGCAGGTAGCAGCGTTGTTTGGCGTCTCGACCTTCTATGTGATGCGCTACGATGAGGCTAGCGGCACTATGCAGACGCTCTATCTGCACGATGAAGGCCTGACGCTCCCAAGCGGGCAGAGTTACCCTGTCAGCGGTTTTGGCGGCTATGTGGTGCGCACTGGCAAGCCGCTTTACATCGAAAATGTGGCAGCGCAGCGCCAGTGGATTGAGTCGCTCGGCATTGAACGGCTGCGCTTGACTGAGCGCCCGCCGACGCTGGCTTCGTGGCTTGGCGTGCCGTTGCGCGCGCGCAATGGCGCTGTGATCGGCGTGCTGAGCATGCAGAGCGACCGACCTCACGCCTTCGGTGCCCATGAGCAGCAGGTTTTCGCGACTATCGCCACACAGATTTCATTGGCACTTGAGAACGCCGATCTTTTCAACCAGCTGACCAAAGCGGCCACACAACTCAAGGAACGCGCCCGACGCCTTGAATCGCTCTACAAGATTGGCACCTTGCTCTCGGCAACATTGGATCGCAACCGCATTCTGACGCTCGCCGCTGAGCAGATCGTACGGCTGCTCAAGGTCGATCATTGCGGCATAGTCCTTCTAGCACCGACGGGCGATCGCGCGCAGTTGGTCGCCGAATATCCGTCCAGCCCACACGGCTTGGTTGAAGTTCCGAGCGCGTTCTTCAAGCATTTGCAGGAGCAAGAAGTGCTTGTCTGCAGCGATATTGAGCAAGACGCGCGCATTGCGGAGCTAGTGCCATTTTTGCGCTACAACGGCATTCGTTCGCTAGTTATGGCACGTCTGTTCGCCAAAGGGCGGCTGATCGGCGCCATCAGCGTAGATGTGGTCGGCACTGAGCGCGCTTTCACTTACGATGAGATCGAGACTTGCCGCACTTTGGCGATTCAAGTGGCGCTCGCTGTTGAGAACGCCGATCTGTACGCGCGCGCTTTGGAAGCCAACGAGCTCAAGAGCCAATTTCTGGCTACTATCAGCCATGAACTGCGCACGCCGTTGAATGCCATCATGGGCTATACCGAGATGGTCATCAAAGGCGTTTATGGCGAGTTGAACGAGCGCCAGCGCGACCGTCTGCAGCGCGTTTACGATAACGCGACGCATCTGCTGGCGCTCATCAACGACGTGCTCGATCTCGCCAAGATTGAGTCAGGGCGCATGACGCTGAACCTCGAGCCGCTCGAAGTTCAGCCGATTTTGCAGGCTGCTATTGC
>RFIM01000109.1 GCA_003695215.1 Chloroflexota bacterium | reverse complement strand
TATAACCAAATTGCGCCAAGCCACAGCGCAGTCAGTGTGGCTTGGGCGCCAAAGCGACTGCGATCGTAGTCGCTCTGTGCCAGGAGTGCCAAGCCCAAGCGCGAGAGCGCGTACAAGCTGAGCAGTGGCGCAAACAAGCGTATAGCGCGCTGCTTTCGCAGCCATAAGCCCAAGCCAAGCGCAGCAAAGATGAGAGACCAAGCTAGCGGCATGCCCAGCAGCAGGGCTAGCGGCATCGCCACAGGCAGCTGGCGCAGTGTAGGCAAAGCTGCCAGGACGTGCAAAGCGCCTAGCGCATTGAACAGGCTGAGCGCACTAACTGCCAAGCTAATCCAAAGCGGCATGGCTAGTGTTGTTCGCCACTGAAATAGCCGCTCAGCCAGAAGAACATCTCCAGAGCGTTGCGCGGCTGCGTGCGGCCTGCGATCAGCTGGCGGCGACGGTTGGCGTCCTGCAGGGCACGTTCATTGGCCTTCTCGCCTAGCTTCAGGATAGCAGCCGCGGCCTGCTGCAAGCTCGGCGCCAGCGTCGGCTGCAGCTCGCGCTGACGCGATGGCGCCACGGATGCCCACAGCGCATCGACTTCGCTGCATAGCGCCGACAGGTCCGATTCAGCCGTCTGTTCTTCAGGCATGGCCGCTAGCAAGCCATGCAAAAATGGCACCACCACAGAGGATTCGCGCAGGAGCATGTTTAGCGAGCGCGTGCCGAACAGGTAGTTGGCCGCTTCGCGCTGCCAGCGGATTGGATAGGTGCGCCCTTCGCCTAGGCGTGCGCTGAGCCATTGCAGCATCTCCACGCCGCTTTGTGGCACGCTCTCAGAGCGCATCAGCGCTGCTTGGCGCGCCTCTAGCTCTTGGCGGCTGCGCTTGCCAAAGCGCTTCTGATGGCGCTGATAGAGCTTCAAAAGGGCCTCACTGATCGCAATGGCGTTCTCGCTCAAGCGCCGTCGTTCCGCCTCAGTCAGGCCGCCGCTCATCACATCGATGTTGCGGCGCAGCTTTGGGATATCAGGCGGCTGACGCTCATTCTCATAATACGTGGCAATATCAGCCAGCAACAAGGCCGCCGTCTGCGCTTGCTCGGCAAAAACGCCAAAATCGGCGCCGCCTGTCACTAAGCGCACGCGGTAAGTCGCCTCTAAGGCTTTATAGGCCGACTCGCCTTGCTTGAAGCCGACCAGTTGCGGCACTTTGGCAGCCTGCTCTACCGAGGCACGCCGAATGTAGTCGCGCACGACTTCCAGGCCCGCCTCGCGCACCTCAGCCGACCAAGCCAGCAGGCTGTAAGCCTGACTGACCAGCTCAGCTGAGTGCGTCTCTTGGTCGCCAAAGGTCAGCGCGTAGCTCGCGATTGCGTTCATCATCCGCAAGGCCTCGACGGCATCCTTGCGCTCGGCAGCTGTCTTCAGCAAGCGCATGGCGGCATCCACACCGATCACAGCGATCAGGCGTGGATCGTTGTAGAAGAGCGCTGAGAGCCGATCAGTGACAGGCTGCAGCGCAGCGTCCCAACGCCGCCCTTCTAGCGCGCCGAGATCAGCTTTAGCGCGCAAAGCGGGCTTGATTCTGCTGTTGTGCAGCGCATCGAGCGCCTTCAACAGCTCAGGAATGCCTATGGGCGCATCGCGGAAGGTGATGTGCAATAATTCGGCGCCTTGTGCTTGGCGTGTGCCTTGATAGATCATGTCGAGGCACAGCGCGATCAGCTCGACAGCTTCATAGTAACGCCCGCGCACCAGGTTGAGCGTGATCAGGCTGCTATGCGCTTCCAATCTCAGGCTGCGCAAGCTGTTCAGCGTGCCCAGATCGTCCACCACGTTCTGGATGACCTGATCGAAGCGCGCTGCAAAGGGCGAACTTGCCAATTTGACTAAGCCGAAGAGCGCCTCTGTATCGATCAGGTCGCTGCGCTGCACGCTGATTGCCCAGTCGGTCAGCCTGCCCATCAGCATGGGCTGATAGGCCTCGCCGAAAACTTCCGTAGCCCGCGCTAAGAGCCTTGGCGGCGCAGGTTTGGGCGCATCGGCGCGCAGATGAGGCAAAAGTTCGCGCAGATTCGGCGGCAGCTGCGCCTGGAAGGCGCTCTCTGCCACAAGGCGTTGCAGGTTGCCTAGCGATAAATAGTAGATCGCCAACAGAAACACAGCCCGCGCCGTCTCTGGATTTTCAGCAGCGCGGCGGCGCACTAAGGTGATCAGCTGCATGGCAACCTGTTCCATGGGCACTTTATCGGTCGCCTGCAGGAATTGTTCTAAGAAAGTGGCGAGTTCCTGTGGCGGCGCATCCAGCAGTTCGTTGGCGCGTGCGCTGGCCGCCATCGCCAACAGTGGCCGCCAACGGCTCAGATCGGCGCCAGGCGGCGCCTCAGAGAGCCACTGCGAGACCAAGCGATAGACGTCCATGGCGCGCTCAGAGCTGGCAGCTGCCCATAGTTGCTCGTAGACCGTATCGGCGATCTCTTTGCTTTGCGCAGCCAGCAGCGGAATCATCTCCGTGTGGCTGTAATCGCCTAGAGCTAGCGAAAATGAGAGCAGATGGCTGCAATAAGCGACGCGCAACTCATCTGGGAGCGTCGGGTCCTCACGCAGGACAGCCGCGACCATAGCCCGATCAGCCGGCTGGCGCTGTAGGACTAGCTCATCGAGCGCAGCGCGTTTAGAGGCCCAGGCCAGGGCGCTTGCCATGCTCTCACGGCGCATGGCGCGCCACGTGGCTGTGCGCGCCAATTTCTCGGTCTGCTCGATCACTAGCGAGATATCGAGCTGGAGCTGCGCGCGGATGAACTTAGTGTAGGTATCTTCAGGCGGGTTGCCCATCAAGGTTTGCGTGCGCCAATCAAACAAAGCGTGCTGGACAGGCAGCGCGCTCAGGTTCGGCGTGAATTTGATCTGGGCGTGCAGTTGAAGCGGCTCAGGGCTGTGCGTAGCAAAGGTGACTGCAGCGCGCACAGGCGCGGGCAACAAGCACAGCAAGCCTTGTACAAAGGTCAGCCTATCGCGCAGCGAGGCTGGCGCGCCCGTCACCACAATGCCCAAGCCTTGCACCATGCTGGCCAGCAAGCCGCTCACAGTGCGGATGTTGTTGCGGCAATAGCCTAAAAGCGCCAAGAGCGCGTCGCTTTGCTGCTCGGGGCTAGGCGGGCGCGGCTGGGCGATCACAAAGGGCTGCAGCGGCTCATGAACGGGCGGAAAAGGCTCACGAGCAAAGGCTTCTAGCGGCTGTAAATTGCCGCCTAAAGCGCGCAAGACAGCTGAAGGGATGATCAAATACTGCACGAATGTATCGCCATTCTTTGTTGGCAGAGCTTTTGCCGCGATGTAATCGACCGTCTCGCCACGCAGTAGGCCAAGCGTGACAGGCGGCGGCGCCAAAGGCGTCAGCGGGCGCTGAGGGCTCAGCGTGGCGATGCGCCGCGCTTCAATCACATGTTCTGGGCGAATGCCTGCGGTGCGCGCGATCAAGTGCGCGGAAGTCGGGCGCGCTGCTGCCTGTGCAGGCAGGACAAGACTGAAGCGCTCCAGCTGGAAAATTTGCGGACGATCGTTCATCAGAACAGCGCTTTCCCAAGATGCTTTACATTTTTCACAGGATGTATCTTATCACCAAGCGCTTGGCGAGACAAGCAGCTGTGGCTTGGCTTCACTGCCCGCCACTTAAGCCCGGTGTTGGCAAAACCTCGTAGGGATCAGCCCAATAGCGCGGGAACGGCGCGTAGGGCAAGCCATAGTAGGCCTCGATGATGCGCCGCGCAATTGGCGCGCCCGTCTCAGAGCCTTCGCGCGAGTAAAGCACCAACACAGCAATGGCGATATCAGGCGTTTGGTTGGGCAAGCCGGCGTAGGCTACAAACCAGCCATGCGGATACAACGTGCCGCTCTGAACAGTGCCCGTCTTGCCGCAAACCTTGACGCGCGCGTGATCCCAGCCTGCGAAGACCCAGCTGGCCGTGCCAAGCTTGGTGTCGCTGATCACCTCACACATGCCTAGCCGCACACCTTCGATGACCTCAGGTTTGAGGCCCAGCGGCTGTGCCTCGCGCTCAGGCGCGACGTACGTCGGCGGCTGACCAGGATAGCCGACCTTCTTGACAAGCGTCAGGTTCGGTAGCACCTCGCCATTGGCAATGGCTGCGGTCATGCGCGCTGCTTGCAGCACGGTCACTTTCACGTTGCCCTGCCCGATGACGACGTTCAGGCTATCACCGACGCCCCAGGCGCGCCCTTCGTTAGCCCGCGTCCAGTCAGGGTCAGGGATCACGCCCTCAAGGTCGACCAGCGAGTCTATGCCCGTTGGCACGCCCAAGCCCAGCTTATTGGCGTACTGCTTGAGCAGCGAGGGATTCAGGCTATTCAGCTTCTCGCCCACTAGCCAGAAGTAGATATCGCAAGATGAAGTGAGCGCTTGATGCAGATTGATCTCGCCATGATAGTTCGGATCGCGGTTCGGCTCCAGGTAAATCCAGTCAGTCAGGATGCGCCCATCATCAGGACTCTTGAGCGTGCCGTTGCAAAAGCGCGTCTCCGTCATGCGGAAAGCGCCCGAATCCGCTGCTGCGGCTGTTGAGACGATCTTCATGACCGAGCCGAGCGCGTACAGCTCTTCTGTGGCATGGTTGACGACAGCGCGTTGTGCGAAGTAACGGCCGATCACCTCAGCCGCATCCCAGGTCGTGCCGATGCGCCAAGCATCTGGATGCGCCGAAGGAAAGCTTGCCAATGCCAAGACATCGCCCGTCTTCACATCCAGCACAACGGCTGCCGCACCTGTGACCAAGCGCGCTTGCGCCGCGCCGTTGCGCAGCGGTGCCCAGTTTGCCTCGTTATAAGCGGCTGCAATGGCTTGTTCTGCCTTCAACTGCAGCTCTCGGTCAAGGCTGAGGTGCACATCCTGGCCGCGCACGGGCGGCTTGCGATGAATCGTGCGCACAGTCACGCCATCCGCTGTGCGGATGAGCAACTCAGCGCCGCTCTCGCCGCTCAGCTGCTCTTGCCAGGCGCGCTCCACGCCAAACTGCCCAACTAACGCGCCTGGCGCCAAGTTCGGGAAAGCCGCCTGCTGGTCGGCCTGCAGTGGCGTCACAAAGCCGACCGTCTGCGCAGCAATGTTGCCGCCGTAGTAAAAGCGCGTCCGCTGCGGCACATATTGCAGCAGGCAGACGCGATCTAAGCTCGGGCGCAGTGCCTCATAATCGCTTTGAAAGAGCGTGCCGACTGTGAAGCCGAAATCTTGCCCTGTGAAAGGCCGATACTGCTCAAAATCGCCGATGTAAAGGCGGAAAGTCTCAGCCAGGGCGCGGAAGCAGGCATCAGGGCTGCCAGTAGGATATTGGCGCGTGAGCAAGCGCACAGCGTAGTTCGGCACGTCATCTTGCGCGATGATCTTGCCATTGCGATCGTAGATGTTTCCACGCAACGGCGGCGTGCGTTCCAGCACTAGCTGTGCGCCGCCTGCCAAACCTTCAAAGATATCCATTGTGCTCCATGCCACGCGCCAGCCGCGATCAGTCAGCAGCAGGCGCATAGTGCGGCCTGAGTCTGTGAATTCGCCGAGAAAGCGCGACTTGAAGGTCATATCGTAGCGGATGATGGCTGTGTTGCCTTGCCGCTGCGTTTGATCGTCCAGGATGCGGAAGCGCTTAGCGTTCTCGCCGAATAGATTCAGCGTCTGCTCGGCTTGTTGGTAGGCCGCTGTGAAGGCCTCGCGGCTGATGACCAAAGAGCGCGGCGAGAGCAAGCCGTACATCGTGTTGAAGTCGCCTTTTGTCCACGCCTCTAGGAAGGCGCGCGCTGTGTTGACGGCATCGCCAAGGCTTGGCGGCACAGTCGGCGCGTTTGGCGCAGCCACATCCACAGCGGAGCAGGCTGCGACCAACAATAACGCCGCTAAGTTGTGCAAAAGTCGGGCGAGTTGTCTCATCAGCATCCTTCTATCAAGCTAAGCGCACACTGCGCGCTCAAGGCGCCTTTTCAGAGCCTTGAGCAACGTCCTGATCCTTCACCTCGCTCTCAGCCAGCATATCCAGGATATGCTGACCGCGTATCAGCACGCGGCGCATGCCTAGCGGCTGGCTGACGCGCAAACGCCGCGCCGCGATCAACCGCTTGACCGTGCTAAGGCTGACGTTAAGGATTTCGGCAACCTCCTCGCGCGAATAGACGCGATTCGGCTCGATCACAGGGCGTTCAGTGTGATGGGCCATCTGCTTCACTCACAAGCGCTCGCTGCGCATGATCACACTCTGCACAATGCCGATTCCGACAAGCAAAGTCAACAACGACGATCCGCCCGAGCTGATGAACGGCAACGTCAAGCCTGTCACAGGCAAGACGTTCAGATTCATGCCTGTCGAGACGACCGTCTGGAAGAAGATGATCGCCGCGATGCCATAGCAAATCAGCGCGCCGAGCGCATCGCGTGCCAGCGCCGCAGCGCGCATAATGCGCCACAGCACCGCGCCGATCAGCACGAAGACGAGCGCTGCGCCTACAAAGCCGAGTTCTTCGGCGATCACGCTGAAGATGAAGTCCGTGTGGCGCACGCGCAGAAAGCGCAAGCGCGACTGTGTGCCGCTGGCATAGCCCTTGCCCAGCAGGCCGCCTGAGCCAATGCTGATGCGCGCTTGAAAGATGTTATAGCAAGCCGAGTCGCGTGTATCCTCGCAGGTGATGAAGTTGATGATGCGCGCTCGCTGATATTCTTGCATATTTGCCCATAGCACGGGCATACCTAGCAGGGCTGCAAGGCTGAAGAGCGCGATATGCTTGGCGCGCAGCCCAGCTGCCCAGATCATGACCAGCCAAATGAACATGAGCAGGATGGTGATGCCCAGGCTTGGCTGCAAGAAAATGAAGCCTGCAGGCAGGCCGACATAACCGAGCGAGATGATCACAGTTTGCAGCTTATCCATCTTCGGAATCTGCTTCTGCAAGTGCTGGCCAAGCACGATCACGATCAGCACTTTCGCCAATTCCGAAGGCTGCACAGGCAAGCCAACGGTCAGCCAGCGTTGCGCGCCGCCATCGCCAACTTGCCCAAGCACTGCCACCAATGCTAGCAAAAAGACCAGGCCACCGTAGATGTACGGCTGCAAGGCAGCCAGCAAGCGATAGTCAATCGCGGCGAAGACGAACATCATGGCGATGCCGATGATCGCGTACTGAATCTGGCGCGGCACGCGCGAGATCAGCTCGGTATCCACAGCGCCGAGCGTTGCGCTGCGAATCATCAGCACGCCATAGATGATCAGCACTACAACAGCGCCGAAAAGGACGAAATCGAAGTTGCGCCACAGGCGCGCCGTCTTGTTCAAGGCAGTCTCAAACTCCTGAATCGCCGATCATAGCCTTGTGCAACCGATCAAGCAACGGCGCGGCATATTTATGAGCAGAGCCTTATGCGCTGATCAGCGCAACCAAGCGCGGCAAAATGCTGCCCGCTGTGCCTTGCAAATATAGATCGCAGATCGGCGCGATCTCGTCGCGCTCTGGATTCACATCGATCAAAAACGCCCTGCCGTTCCGCTTGGCGAGGTACGGCAACGACGCCGCAGGCTGCACAATGCCTGACGTACCGACGATCAGCACAACGTCCGCGTTTGCACATAGCGACATAGCGCGGCTCAAGGCGTCTTCAGGCAAATACTCTTCAAACCAGACCACGTTCGGACGCGCATAAGCGCCGCAGTATGGGCAGCGCGGCGGCACTGAGTCCTGTGAGAGCGCGGCTAAATCAAGCAGCGTCGGAGCACCGCGGCAGTCAGCTGAGCATTTGTGCTGCGTGATGTTGCCGTGCAGCTCGATCACATCAGTGCTGCCTGCGCGCTTGTGCAAGCCGTCTACATTCTGCGTGATGACGACCACTTGCGCCAGACGCGCCTCAAGCGCTGCCAGAGCGTAGTGGCCTGCGTGCGGCTGCACCGCCAAGACCTGCAGGCGCCGCGATTCGTACCATTCCCAAACCAGACGCGGATTGCGCTGAAAAGCGCGCGGCGTGGCAAGCTCCTCAGGATCGAATTGCGCCCACAAGCCTTCCATTGCATCGCGAAAGGTCGGAATGCCGCTCTCTTTAGACATGCCTGCGCCGCTCAGCACGACCAGCCGTTCAGAGCGCTTCAGCACATCGGCTGCTCTTTGGAGCTGCACACTGCTCATGATGAATCAGACTCGGCGAAGGTGACGTTGGCGTAAATTGCTGCGAGCGGCACGTTTGCAGCATAGTTGGCGAGCGCGATGACCGCATCGAGACCTTCATAGATGTTCAGCAGCCATTGCCGTGCGCCGCGCCGCGTGAAATGCTCGACCTTGGGCGCCTCTTGTGCGATTAGCAGGTAATCCTGCAGCGACTCAAGGCGCTGATAGCGCTGCCATTTCAGGCCGCGATCATGCGCTTCAGTTGATGGCGAAAGCACTTCGACGATCAGCGTTGGATTGAGCAAGGTATCCTGCTCTGCTAGCTGTGGCGTGCCGCAGACGACTGTGATATCAGGATAGACGTAGGCGCCGAGCAGCTTCACGCGCAGATCGCTTTGCAAGACAAGGCATGGATGCTTGTCGAGTGCTGAGCGCAAGGCAAAGTGCGCGTTAGCAGCGATCAAGTTATGCCTGAACGATGCGCCGACCATGTCATAAATCTGGCCGTCAAAGTACTCGTGCTTGGCATCGCTAGCGCGCTCAAAGGCAAGGTATTCAGCTTCTGTCCAGCAATGCGGATGCATGCGCAAGGCGCTCATCGGCTCTCTCCTGCATTGCGCCGCATTCTAACGGAAAGATGGCAGCAACACAAGCGAGTCTTGCCATGTGAGCGCGGCAAGACTCGCCCAAAGGCGCTCTCAGCGGACGCGGAAGGTCAGTTCGCGGCAGATATTCTCTAGCCGCCCGAGCTTCTCAATCTCGACAGTCACACTGGCTTTATCGCTGAGCAAGCGCGGCGGCTGCATAGCGTTGCCGACGCCTGCAGGCGTGCCTGTCAGGATGATATCGCCGCGGTAGAGCGTGAAGACGCGCGAGAGATAGCTGATGAGCGTTTTGACGCTGAAAATCATCTCGCGTGTGCTGCTATTTTGGCGCAGCTCGCCGTTGACTGTGCAGCGAACGGCTAAGTTCTGCGGATCGGGAATTTCATCGGCGCTGACTAGCCACGGCCCGAGCGGACAGAAAGTGTCCATGCCTTTAGCGCGCGTCCATTGACCGTCGCTCTGCTGCAGATCGCGCGCCGTCACATCGTTGGCAATGGTGTAGCCAAAGACCTGCGCAAGCGCGTTTTCCTCAGAGACCAGGCGCGTCTGCTTGCCAATGACTACAGCCAACTCAGCTTCGTAGTCCACGCGATTGGTGATAGAAGGATCCCACTCGATCACGTCGTCATGGCCGATCAAGCTGCTGGTCAGCTTGGCGAAGATGAGCGGCTTCTCAGGCACGGCTTGCCCTGTCTCACGGCAGTGATCGGCGTAATTCAGGCCGATAGCGATGATCTTGCTCGGATTTGGCACGGGCGGCAGCCAGCGCCAACCTGAGTCGGGCAAGGGCGTGCCTGCTGCATAGGCGCGCTCAATAGCTGTGCGTGGCGCATCCATCAGCGCTAGGATGTCCCTGAAGCCTTCGATCAGGCGCGGCGTGTGCTCATCGGCAGCAGCGACCAAGCGCGGCACGCCTTCATACAAGATGGTTCCAAAGCGCATGATGCCTCACTTGCCCAGTTTAGCGCGCGCAGCCGCGCTGAGCGCTGGCAGCACTTTGAACAGGTCGCCGATGATGCCGTAGTGCGCAATCTTGAAGATCGGCGCATCTGGGTCTTTATTAATCGCCACGATGATCTTCGAAGTGCGCATGCCAGCCTGATGCTGAATTGAGCCCGAGACGCCGGCAGCAATGTACAAGTTCGGGCTGACCACTTTACCCGTCTGACCGACTTGATGCGCATACGGAATGTAGCCCGCATCCACAGCAGCGCGCGTTGCGCCGACGGCGCCGCCAAGCACCTCAGCCAGCTCGCGCACAGGCGCAAAGCCTTCCGCACTGCCGACGGCGCGTCCGCCTGTGACGATGATCGCCGCGTCGGTCAGGTTGACGCTACCACGCTGTTCCTCAAAAGACTCGATCTGCGTGGCGATCTGCTCAGCAGGCATCACAGGCGCGACCGTGATCACTTCGCCGCTGCGGCTGGCATCAGGCTGCGGCAGTGGAAAGGCACGGCTGCGCAGCGTGACGAACACAGTGCGGCTTGTGGCCACCAAATCGCTCAGCACTTTGCCCGCATAAGCAGGATGCACGGCTTTGATGCTCTCGCCTTCAAGGCTCAGCTCGGTCACGTCAGGCAGCAAGCTGCTATCGGTCTCGGCAGCAGCCGCTGCTAAAAGTTCACGCCCGCGTGTGGTCGCGCCGCTCAGCACAACGCGTGGCGCGTGATCGTTCACCAACTTCGTCAAAAGCGCAGCATATGGCTCTAGCCGATAATCGGCCAGTGTAGCATCTTCGCACAAGATGACCTTATGCGCGCCATAGTGCAAGGCGAGAGTCGCCAAATTGCCGACGCCGCTGCCGAAAACCAAAGCTGTGATCTCGCCGCCTAGCCCTTGCGCTGCGCTGATGGATTCCCAAGAAGCAGGCAGCGCCTTGCCGCGAAAATGATCGATCCAGACGAAAATGCCGCTCATAGCGCTTTCTCCTTCAGTAGGATATCAATCAGCTTCTCAGCTTTCTCCTGGTCGCTGCTGCCTTCGATGATCTGGCAAGTGCCGCTGCGCACGGGCAAGTTGCGGTAAGCGCTGATCTGAACCGAAGGCGCGCCAAGGCTCACGCCAAGCTCAGCCGCCGTCCACACAGGGATAGTCGCCTTAGACGCCTTGCGAATGCCGATGAAGGACGGCGATTTGGGCTCGTTGATATCCTTCAAAACGCTGATCACACAAGGCAAGCGCGTGCTGAGCACTTGCTTGCCTTCCTCGATCATGCGCTCGACTTTAATGTGCTGCGCCGCGAAATCGAGCGCGAGAATCTTTGAAACAGCGCCGATAGCGTTCCAGCCGAGCTTGCGCGCCGTCATGTAGATATGCGCATCGCTGTTGGAATCGACGAATTCCTTGCCGAAAATCACCAGCGAGACATCGCCAAGCTTGCGGATCGCCGCTGCAGCCAACTTGGCGAAGGTCAGCGCATCATGCTCGGCGTTGCTCTCAATGCGAATGGCCTCATCCATGCCAATGGCCAACGCCTGCTTCAGCGCGTCCACATGCGCTTCGCCGCCAATGCTGATGACGGTAGCTTTGCCTTTGTGCGCATCGCGCTGAAGGACCGCTTCCGTCACGCTGTATTCATCCCACGGATTCAGCACCAATTGTGCTGTTCCCCAAGTCACTGCGCCATTAGCGCCGACTTCCACCTTTGCGGCGGTATCGGGCGTGTTGCGCGTAAAAACAACGATGTGTGCCAAAGTCTACGAGCCTCCAAAGTCTCTTTTTGCGGAATCGTCAGAGCGTTCGCTGGAAGTTGCGGTGGCTTGCAAGCCTACGCGAAGCTGCATCGCCGTGATTATAGCAGATAGGCACTTGCCTTCAAGCCTGCTCTAGCTGTTGGTCAAGTGTTGGCGTATCGGTATAATCGGATTGCATCGCCTTCAGCTGGAGCGCTTGACGTGGAGGTATATCAGCCATTGGAAGAGACTTGCCAAGCGGC
>RFIM01000108.1 GCA_003695215.1 Chloroflexota bacterium | reverse complement strand
TTCAACCACATGCTGGGCGATGAAGTCATGGATTCGCTGCGCAAGCATGGCGTTGATCAGCTCAAGCCTGATGCGTGGTACCCTGTGGACAAGTTTATCGAGGTATTCGCCGATTGGTTCAAGAATCCTGAGAATACCTCCAGCCATTTGGTCAGCGTTGGCATGGCGATCATCGATAATGCTGTTTTGCCGCCTGAGATGGAGAGCGCGCCGCTGGTTGAGAAGCTGACGCTGCTGAGCAAGCTGCACGATATCAATCATCGCGGCACGGGCGATCCAGGCCGCTATATCGTAGAGCAAGTCGGCGAGAAGCACTTGAAGTACATCACCAACACGCCCTATCCTGACGACATGATCTACGGCTACATCTATGGCGTAGCTAAGCGATTCTTGCCGCGTGGCACGCACTTCAAGGTCGCATACGATCCTGAAGTACCGCGCCAACACCAAGGCGGCACACATACAATCTTTCACTTGACTTGGGAATAGCGCTCGAGAAAGGCGATCAAGTCGCGATTGAAGGCGTCGGCGAGCTCTTCCATCGGCTGATGGCCGACGCCTGCGTAGCTCACTAGCTGCGCGCCTGGCAAGCGCGCAGCCAATTCGCGCCCTGTCTCGAATGGCGTGACTGTGTCGGCCTCGCCCCAGATGATCAAAGTGCGCTCGGCAAACTTAGCCAGCTGCGCCACTTGATCGTCGCTCAATTTGTTGGCGGCTGCATCGCGCACTAAGCCCAACAAGCCGATATCCCAGCCCGCCACCTGGAAAGGACGCCAATAGCCCGCTAGATCGGCCTCGGTCAGCCAGTCTTTCTTGACGTAGAAGGCTTGAACCGCCTCAGCCAGGCGCGCTTCGGTTAGCAAGGCGTTGAGCAGCACGCGTGCCCAACGCTGGATCGGCGGGAAGGCGACCAAAGCGCTGACAAAAGGCGGCGCGCCGCTGGCGCCGATGATGGCACCATCGACGATCACTAGAGCCTGCACCCGCTCAGGATGCCGCAAGGCGAAGTGCGCTAACACGTTGCCGCCTGCGCTGTGCCCGACGATGGTAGCGCGCTCGATCTGCAAGGCATCGAGCAGCGCCGCAACCAGATCGGCGCCTGCGGCATGCGAAAAGTCGAGCGACTCGCGCTTATCGCTCAGCCCTGCGCCGACGCGATCGAAGGCAATGGCGCGATAGCCTGCTGCTGCTACCGCTTCTAAATTCTTGCGCCAAGAGAAGGCGCTGCCAAACAAGCCATGCAGAAAGATAACTGCAGGCGCATTTTGCTCGCCATAGGCTACGTAGTAGATTTCTGCGCCGTTGAGCCTGACGAACTTGCCATTTGGATCGGCGAGTGCGCGCGGATCGGCATTGGCAGCCGTGACAGGCAAGAAGTACGGCAAGATCATCAGCACGATGACGATGATCGCGACAACAATCAGCCAACGTGGCAAGCGTCGCTTGCGTTTTTCAGTCATCTCGGCACCCAGTGATCAACTCCGCGTTGGGCGTGCAATGAAAGACCTAGCACTGCCAGATGGCTGCCTGAGAAGGCACTCAGGCGTCAGCAGGCTCACTTGGATCAGTGCGCCCTGCTTTGCGGCGCAAATTTCGCGCTAAGATTTCCAGCTCTTGGAAGTATTCCGTCTCTGTGATCTCACGAACAGCCTGCTCGCGTTTGCGCTCGTCAATCTGAATGCGTAGCTCCAGCACTTCTTGCTGAGCGCGCTGCAAATCTGCCCTGACTTGAGAGAAGCGCTTCGCATTATCGATAGCGATAGCCGCCTGGCTAGCGAAGGCCAGCAGGACGGGCACAATCTCTTGCGTGAACACGCCTTGCGTGATCGGATTATCGACGTACAAGACACCGATCACCTTGCCATGTAGCAAGAGCGGCACTGCCATGATCGAGCGCAAATTATTGACCGAGACGCTCTGCATGCCCTGAAAGCGCGGATCGCTCTGCGCATTGCTGGTGATGATTGGCTCGGCGCTATCAATGGCGGCGTGCGCAATGCCACGGCTGAAGATCACATCTTCTTCAGGCAAGTTGCGCCGTCCGCGATTGCGCGAGGCGCGAATGGTGAACGTGTCTGTCTCTTCGTCCAGCAGCATCAGATAGCCGCGCTCGGCGCCGGTCAGATGAATAACGGTATCCATCACCTCTTCCAGAACCTGCTCAGGCTCTAGCGAGGAGATGATGAGCGCCGAGATGCGCGCTAGCTCCTCAAGCTGATGGATGCGTACAGCATCCTGAGCGCTCAGCTGTTTGATGATCTGTACGTCACGGCGCATCTCGCGCACTAGGGAGTGTATCTCTGGTGAGAGCTGCGCTTGGTAAGTCTTTTGCAGCCAACCTGAGAGCTGGTCGATCAGCTCATTCAGACGGCTGAGCGTGGACGCCAAACGGCTGATCACCGTTTGCGGCTCGTTCGTCTCGGTTGCTCGCTTCGGATCAGTCATCGCTTGCCTCGCTTCTTGCCTCGCCTGCTTTGCCTCTATGCTAACCGGAGCCGGAGGCATTGCTCAAATTTTGGCGCTAAAACCAGCGCGGCAAGCCGCCAATTAGCGCAGCAACGCCGAAGAAGACCAGGGCAAAGGAGGCCATCACAGCCAGCAGTTGGGTGCGCGCCTGCGCTTTTGGCGCTTGACGGCGTGCACGCACTGTCAGCGGGTGCAAAATGCCTAGCGCAACCAAGCCCAGCGCCAGGTGGATCCACAAGCCGTCGTAGACCGCGTTCTGCGAGAGCCGCTCGATGAAGTGCAGAATACCAAACAGCACTTGCATGTCCATGCCGATAGTGAAAGCGAGCATCGAGAGGCGCGTCAGGCGCGGATTATCTGGCCTGCCCAAAAGGCGTGCGAGCGCCCAGGCGAAGGCGATCACAGCCGTCACGATGACGATCCAGCGCCAGCCTGAATGCGCAAAGCCCAGAAAAGTGCGTTGCATATATTCGCTGGTCATTGCAAGTATCTCCGTTGTGATGATCTTGTTATAGCATGCGCCCAGCACGGCGCAAAACATTCTGCGCCGCGCGAATCATCGGCATATCTACCATCTTGCCTTCATAGGCGAACACGCCGATGCCAACGGCTTGGTTCGCCTTGTAAGCGGCCAGCAGCCGCTCTGCTGAGGCGATCTCAGCCTCGCTAGGTGTGAATGCCGCTTGGATGATCGGCACTTGCTTAGGGTGAATGGCTAGCTTGCCTGTGAAGCCGAGCTGACGCGCAAAAGCGGCATCTGCTTGCAAGCCTTCCATATCTTCTAAGTCAGTGAAAAGCGTATCAATCGCCTGCAGATTCGCTGCCGCTGCATGAGCGACCACTGCCGAGCGCGCATACAGCACTTCCATGCCGTTGCGCGTGCGCTGCGCACCAATGCTGCTGGTATAGTCCTCAGCGCCGAAGATCAGCGCGCTCAGGCGCGGCGTGCTTGCAGCGATCTCGCGCAGCGCCACTAGTCCGCGCGCTGTCTCGATGATAGCGAGCAGCGTAAACTTACCCTGCGGCAGCTCCGCTTCGCGTTCAAAGGTCGCCAAGCGCGCGCTCAGCGCGCTCAGCGCAATGGTATCCTCTGCCTTCGGCACTACGAAGCCATCAGGCATGGCAGGCAGCAGCGCGCGCAGATCGGATTCGCACTCAGCTGTGTTGAGCGGATTCAGGCGCACCAGGCGCTCTGTGCGCCCAAAGGACAGCGTTTGCAGCGCCTGTGCAGCCGTCTGGCGCGCCGCATTTTTGCGATCAGGCGCAACGCCATCTTCCAAGTCCATAATAATGCAGTCGACATCGAGCGTAGCTGCCTTGTTGATCTTGTGCAGGTCGTCGGCAGGCATGAAGAGCAAGGCACGGCGCGGATTGTAGCTCATAGGCTTCCCTCCTGTGGGCGGCGCTTGAACAGCGCAGTGCGTTCCAGCTCAATGACGACTTCGCCGCGCTGATTGCGCCCGATGTGCCTCAAGCGCACTACGCCACAATCAGGGCGCGAACGCGACTCACGCGCTTCTAACACTTCGCTCTCCGCGTAGAGCGTATCGCCATGAAAGACTGGACGCGGGTGCACTACGCGCTCGTAGCCTAAGTTGGCAACGATAGTGCCTTCGGTCAGCTCGCTGACCGTCAGGCCGACGATCAGCCCGAGCGTGAACAAGCCGTTGACGATGCGCGTGCCGAATTCAGTGCTGGCTGCGAAGTCTTCATTGATATGCAATGGCTGCGTGTTGAGCGTCAGCGCGCAGAACAGCACATTGTCCATCTCGGTCACAGTGCGCCCGAGCCGATGTTTGAAATGCGCACCGACAGGCAGTTCTTCAAAGTACTTGCCGCCCATGCTAGCTCCTCAGTTTTTATGCCTAGCATAGCGCTGCGCAGTGGTCTCGGCAAGCGCGTGAAATGCGATCGTGAGACGATAGACAAGGCGTCCAGGCGGAAATCCTCAACTGGAGAGAAGAAGCGCTGCGATTTCTCCCGCCTTAGTTCGTTGATCTCTACTGTGGCGTTTTAGGCTCGGTGCTTTTGGGCATCTCGCTGAGCGCGGGGCCTGTTTGATCGCAAAACGGGTAGCCGCTTGGCTACCCGTTATCGTGAGCCTCAGCGGCGCGGCTCGAGCCAGTACTCGCGGGCATCGCCTTCAGCAGCCCAGCCTTCCAAGTTCTTCTTGAGCCACAGCACTTTGTACCAGGCCAGATTATCGGCGCAGAAGGGCCCTTCAAGGATGACCAGCTCATCGCCTGTGCGCATCAGGTCGAGGTTTGTCGAACGCCGTGAGGGGCTGCGCTTGATCGCAGTCAGGTCGCTGATCACGCGCGCTTGATCGTTCGGTTTCAGCCGTGAGGGCTGCGTGCCACGGCAGTTGACGTCCTTCGGCTCTTCGGCGCTGCCTTCAGCCATGGGCTCGATCCAGTACTCGCGGGCATCGCCTTCAGCGGCCCAGCCTTCCAGATTCTTCCGCGTCCACAGCAGCCTGTACCAGGCCAGGTTATCAGCGCACAAGGGCCCTTCTAGGATGACCACCTCATCGCCCGTGCGCATCAGGTCGAGATTAGTGGCTGTGCGGCGCGGGCTGCGCTTGATCGCCGTCAAATCGCTGCTGATGCGCGCGATATTGCCGGGCTTCAAACGCGAGACCTGCGTGCCGCTGCACTGGATCGGGCCTTCTTGAGCCGTCTCATCAAGCACTAGCGCTTCCATCCAGTATTCGCGAGCATCGCCTTCAGCGGCCCAGCCTTCCAGGTTCTTCTTGAGCCACAGCACTTTGTACCAAGCCAGGTTTTCAGCACAGAGCGGGCCTTCGAGGATGATGATCTCATCGCCCGTGCGCATCAGGTCGAGGTTCGTGGCCGTGCGGCGCGGCTCGCGCTTCAGGGCGACCAAATCGCTGCTGATGCGCGCTACATCGTCGGGCAATAGCCGCGAGACCTGCGTGCCACGACAGCGGATAGGCGTTGGCTCTGGTGTTGGCGTCAAATCACCTTGAAAGAGTCCGAATTGCGTTGTGGTGATGCTCTCAGCCTGCGCGCTCAGCGAGATGCCCAAAAGGGCTGAGCCCAACAACGCCATAACAGAGATCAACAAGCTGATGTGGGAGAATCGCATAGCTTCCTCTCTCCAATTGAGAATTTCTGCCTAAGCGCCTTTTAATCTACCGCAAAATCCATCGTCTCGCCATCATCTTTGATATCTCAAAAGTATATCGGAGCCCTAAGCGCTTTTGTGAAGACTGTAAACAAGGCTTCAGGGATTTGCTGCAAGTGCTTTGAAGAACCGCTCGTCAGTGCGCATTTCAACCATCGGCTCGGGTATACTGTGGCCAAAATAGGCAGCACGCAGCTCTGCGCGCTGATGCTCCGCACGCAGCCATTGTATATCAGCGAAGACTTTGCAGCTAACTGCAGCCTGGACCGCGCACACTGCAGCGGTTTGCTTGCCGCCCAAATAGGCTGATCCGTGCATAGCAACTAGCATAAGGCGTTGCACGGCATAAGAAGCGCTGCAATGAATCCTTGTAACATGCTTAGTAAGTGAAGCAGTCGAGGTGCGCCAAGGGACAAAAGCGCTCTGGCACGAAGCTATTGTGAAATTAAAAAGTCGTATACAATACTTGGGAGAACGCCAGAGGATCTTGAGGGTTTGCGATGAACGTCCAATTCCTGTACTATGAAGCTTGCCCTTCGCATGAAGCAGGCTTGCAGCGGCTGCGCGAGGTGATGGCCCAAGAAGGCCTGGAC
>RFIM01000107.1 GCA_003695215.1 Chloroflexota bacterium | reverse complement strand
TAGATCGACACCGTCAATTTGAGTGGCGGCTGTATGCCGCGAGGAACTGAGCATGGCTGAGCGTATCACTTTCCCTGAGCTAGACGCGAGCGCTTTCCAGCATCCGCAAGATCGCGAAGCGACCGAGAACCTGCGCCGCATCGTCGGTTTTGAGCGCGTGGTAGCGAAGTTCATCGAATTGCGCTACGAGCGCCTGCTATATCTGTTCAATGTTGGCAGCGCCGTGCGCGTAGGCGAGAATCAGTATCCGCGCTTGCACGCAATGCTGCGCGAAGCTTGCGCTATCCTAGATGTGCCGCAGCCTGCGCTGTACGTCACGCACAATCCGATAGCCAACGCCTTCACCTTCGGCCATAACAAGCCGTACGTGATGATCTTCAGCGGCCTGCTGGATTTTTTGACTGACGCTGAAGTCTTCGCTGCGATCGGTCATGAGGTAGGGCATATCAAGTGCGGTCATGTGCTGTATAACACAATGGCAGCGCTGATTCGGGACGTGATCGCCATCCTCGGCCAGCTGACTCTTGGTGTCGGTCGGCTGATCGGCGCGAGCATCGAGGCGGGCTTGATGGAATGGCGGCGTCGCTCTGAGCTGAGTGCAGATCGGGCGGCGCTACTAGTGACGCAGGAGCCGCGCGTGGTGCTTTCGCTTTTGGCGAAGTTGGCAGGCGGCAGCAGCCGCTTGCTGGACGAACTGAACGTAGATGCCTTCGTGGCGCAGGCGCGCGCCTATCACGAGGCGGGCGAAGGCGATAATTTGGACAACTTCTACCGCGTCTTGGCGGAATTCAATCAAGGCAGCCATCCGTTCACGGTCGAGCGCGCACGTCTGCTGGATGAGTGGGCGCGTAGCGAGGAATACGCGGCAATCCTGCGCGGCGACTATGCGCGGGCGATCAAACAAGTCAAGATCAAGGTCAATCCATTGTGAGCGAATCCTCTCTCGCGATCCGTTGCGCATCAAGATACAGGAGTGACGTTGAAAGCCCTAATCGCCCTTGAAGATGGCAGCTTGTACGATGGCGAAGGCTTCGGCGCAGAAGGCGTCCAAGTCGGCGAAGTCGTCTTCAACACTTCAATGACAGGCTATCAGGAGCTGCTGACCGATCCGTCCTATCATCGCCAGATCGTAGTCTGCACAGTGCCGCACGTCGGCAATGTTGGCATCAACGATGAGGATAGCGAGTCCGAGCGTGTGTGGGTAGCGGGCTTCGCTGTGCGTGCGCTCAGCCCGATTGTCAGCAACTGGCGTGCCAAACGGACGTTGGACGAGTACCTGCGCGAGCAAGGCGTGATCGGCATCAGTGGCGTGGAGACGCGCGCGCTAGTGCGGCGCTTGCGCACGCATGGCGTGATGCGTGGTGTGATCGCGCATGGCGCGGCAGCTGAAGAGAGCGCCGCGCTGATCGCACAGGCGCGCGCCTGGTCGGGCATGGAGAATCTGGACTTAGCCAGCGAAGTCAGCTGTAGCGCGCCATATGTCTGGGAAGAATCGGTCGATCGGCAGTGGTACATCGGCATGGCTGAGCCGCCGAGCGCGCCGCGCGGGCATATCGTGGCATATGACTTCGGGATCAAGCACAATCAGCTGCGCTTGTTCACAGCGCGTGGCTTCCGCGTGACGGTCGTGCCTGCGCGCACGCCTGCTGAGGCTGTCCTGGCTATGCAGCCTGATGGCGTCTTCCTTTCGAACGGGCCGGGCGATCCTGCGGCCGTCACCTACGCCATTGAGAACACACGCGCCTTGCTCGGCCGCGTGCCAATCTTCGGCATCTGTCTCGGTCACCAGATTCTGGCTTTGGCGCTCGGCGGCAAGACGCACAAGATGCTGTTCGGGCACCGCGGCGGCAATCAACCGACTGCCGATCCAAACGGCGCTGTCAGCATCACGGTTCACAATCATGGTTTCGCCGTCACGCCCAGCAGCTTGCCCGAAGATGTCGAGGTGACGCGCGTGAACTTGAACGACGGCTGCATTGAAGGCTTGCGCTGCCAACGCCTGCGCGCCTTCAGCGTGCAGTATCATCCTGAGGCTGCGCCTGGGCCGCACGACGCGCTCGATCTGTTCGATGAATTCGCCGCTTTGATCAGCCGCGCGCCGCAGCCATGAGCCACCATGCCCGACCCATCGCGCCCTGACCTGCGCATCCTAGCGCTAGCCGACTCGGGCTTATTGCCTGAGTCGGTGCAGAAGCCATTTGACGATTGGCGCGTGCTGCGCGCGCGCGATGCCGTTGCCCAGACTGTGCGCAAGCGCCTGAAGGCTGATGCTGATCCGATGCTGGTTTTCATGCTGGAGCGCTTGGAAGTGGCTGAGGATGATCGCGGCATTTTTGAGGGCATTTACGCGCTAGCTGAAGTCGTGGACTTGCATCGGGCGCGCACAGGCTTGCACAGCGAGTACCTGGTCTTGGTCATGGCAGCTCAGCTCAACCCATATGGCTTGCTGGCGCTGACGAGTGATTTTGACCATGTGCCGGCGAGCGCTATCGAAGCGGCGCGCAAGCTGTGGGAATTGGCAGAAGCACACGATGTGAGGGTGCGGGCGCTCTTGGCTGTGTACGCTGAGTCGGGCGCCGATCCGCTCTTGGAGCGCTTGAACGCCTATTATGGCACGCCTTTGCCTTAAATGGGCGTTGATGTCGCTCTGGGCGTGCTGCTTGGAACGGTTGGGCTTGGCGTCGGCGTCTCGGTCGGCGTCGGCGTGACGGTCGGCGGGCGCGTGAAAGTCGGCGTGGGCGTGCGCGAAGGCACGCGCGTGTTAGTCGGGCGTGGCGTTAGCGACGGGCGGCGCGTGTTGGCAGGGCGTGGCGTGACGGTCGGCATGGGCGTCCAAGTGGGCGGCAAGGTCAAAGTAGGGGCGGGCGTCGGGCTGGGCAGAGTCGGGCGCGGCGTGCGCGTGAAGGTCGCCGTTGGCGTGGCTGAAGGCGGCGTGAGCGCGGGCAACACGACTCTACCTGCTAGAAGCACGATCACAAAGGCTGCGACGCCGACCAACACGATGATCAGCGCTGTTTGAAGGTTTTGCCAGAAGTTAGGCGGCAACTTAAGCGCAGGCAGCCTAACTTCGGACAGCTTGACCTGCGGCAGAAAGGCCAGGGGCGGCGGAGGCGGCAAGGCTTCGCCTGTCAGGCGGCTGAGCGCGGCGCGCGCCTTGTGGTTGCGCGGATTGATCGCCAAGACGCGCCGCAGCGCCTCGAGGCGCTCAGCATCATCCTGCGCCGCTGCTGCCAGCCAAAGCCAGACGCTCTCGTTGTGCGGCTGAGCGCGGCTCAGCTCATGGAGAATCGGACGCGCCTGCTCAGGCATGCCCGCCTGGATGAGCCGAATCGCCTCGTTCAGCGAGCGCAGGAAGTCATCTCTCGCCAAGCCAACCTCAATTCCTGCCGTCAGCTCAAGACTTCGTCTTCGTAGCGCGTTACTTCGCCAAGGCGCTTCAGCGTCAGCTCAGGCAAGCCTTCATAAGCAGCCGCCAAGCGCTCGTCAATCTGCTTGTTCAGCTTCTCGAAGAGCGAATTGCCCTGATGATCACAATCCACAATCAGCGGGCCGAAATTCTCGACCTCTAAAATCCACATCGCCTGCGCCAGGCCGAGTTCCTCGCGCCAAACGACCTGCTGCACGCGCCGAATGGCCTGCCCATACATGGCGCCGAGGCCGTAGCCCATCAGCAGCAGGTAAGTCGCGCCGTTAGGCACGAAGTGAGCCTTGTAAATCTCGGAGGATAAGCCGCTTTTGCCGATGATGCACTTGACGCCGAACTCGCCCAGCAGGCGCGGCATCCACTTGGCGAAGCGGAAGGAGGCTGTGCCTGTCGTGGCGCTGATGCGGTAGGCGCCTGGATCGCTGCCATCTGCTGAAGGCGGACGAATTTCCTCGACAGCTGGCGAGGAGTGAAAATTGACGTTGATCTGAGAGATATCCACGCCTTGTGGCAAAGGATGCCCTTCATCCAGCAAGCGGCGATAGAAACCTTCGCGCCCTGTGAAGATCGTGCCGCTCAGATAGACTACATCGCCCATCTCTAGCTTGGCTGTATCTTCAGGACGTATGGGCGTGCGCAAATCGTGGCGGCGCAGCTTCTCTAACGCGCTGCTCATTCGTTTTGCTCCTGTAGAGTGCGGGCCGTCACCCAGAAGACGATAGCGCCGATGCTAGCGAGGATGAAGGCGCCGACGATGATGGCGATCAGAGCGAATACCAAGTCCATCAGATAGCAGTCCTTTCTGGCAGAGCAGGTTCACCTATACAAGCTCTGGCTTTTTTGATAGGATAAGCGTAGCGCAGGCATAGCCTCAGTGCAACTACAGGGTGCGGCCGTAGATTTTACACAAGGTGCGTACAAATGGACATTGAAAAATTCTTGCAGGCGCTGTGGGCAGAATTACAAATCCTTTTTGCACAACTTGGGCGAGCGCTGGAACCGATTTTCGGCACCTTTGATGGCGTGCTGTTTGGCAGGCTCCTTCTCGTGCTGATTCTATGTGGCCTGATCGGCATAGAGCGCTCTCGGCATGAGCGGGCCAGCGGCTTCCGACCGCACATTTTGGTTGGCTTGGGTGCCTGCCTGATGACTATGGCAGGCGCTTACGCCTTTCCGCAGGTCGTCGGCCGCGATCCGATGCGCGTCGCTAGCTATGTGGTCTCGGGCATCGGCTTCTTGGGCGCCGGCGCAATTTTGCGGCATGGCGCCACAGTGCGCGGCTTGACCACCGCTGCCAGCATCTGGGGCGCGGCCGGCATCGGCATTGCCACAGGCGTCGGCATGGGCTGGCTTGCCGCTAGCACCATGCTGCTGATCCTGTTCACGCTGATCATCTTGGAGCACATCGAGAAGCGCCTGAGCGCGCGCAATACGACCAACACGCTTAGCTTGCATCTGGCCAACGACAATCGCGCTGTTGGCAAAGCGCTAGCAGCGCTAGCGCAGCTTGGCGTGCCGATCCGACGTGCCACTATGCTGCCTACAATGGGCGAGACAGCTGCGCTGCTCGTCGAGCTGAATCAGCCGCTCTCGTTGACTGACGCGCCGCGCCTGATCGAGCAATTGCTGACCGTCAAGTCCATCATACGCGTAGACGCGACCAACTTGCGCTTCAAGAGCGTCTACGAATACGATCCAAGCCTGCAGATTGAGCCGAGCAGCGCGCTGAACTTACAAGCCTCGCTCGATCACTTGAATCAAGAGCGCCAAGACGAGCCTTAGCGGCTTTGCAGCGCGTCGCCCAGCGTTGCCGAGACGCGCGCCCAGTCATCCAGGAACATCTTCAAGCCGATCTCGGTCAGCGGATGATCCATCAAGCCTTTCAACACGCTGAAAGGCATGGTCACAATATGCGCGCCTGCCAGTAGGCACTCGTAGACCTGCAGTGAGGTGCGGATGCTGGCAGCGACCACTTCCCGATCCCAGCTGTAGTTCTTGAAGATGGTCAGACAATCGCGCACTAGCTGCATGCCATCATGACCAATGGCGTCCAGCCGATTGACGAACGGCGAGACGTAATGCGCGCCTGCTGCTGCCGCCATGTACGCTTGATTGGGCGAGAAAATCAGCGTGGCATTGATGGTGGCGAACTCCTTGACGACTTTCATCGCCTTCAAGCCTTCGATGATGGTCGGAATTTTGATCACCACGTGTGGCGACCAGCGCGCGATCTCCTCTGCTTCGCGTACCATGCCTTGCCAATCCGTGCTGACCACTTCCACACTGACAGGCCCTTGCACAATCTGGATGATCTCCAGGATATGGGCGCGCAAATCAGTGACGCCTGCGTTGGCAATGTGCGTCGGATTCGTGGTCACGCCGCGCAGCACGCCCCAAGAAGCCGCCTCGCGAATCTCATCCAGAATCGCTGTATCTAGCCAAACCTTCATAGCAGCCTAACCTTGTTTTTCAAAGACGCTTTGACGCGAAGGCGCCAAAGGCAAGCCGATCATTTTGATTGTAGCGCACGTTCGGTAAAATGCACGGCATAGCTTGTCGATTTTTTAATTCGGCGCCACAATACAGAGCAGAGCGCTTGTGAATGCGATAAGATAGTTACATGCAATTCCTCTAATTACGACTAGACTGATGATCAAGAACCAATGCCGCATTGTGCGATAGCACATCAGGCGCTGAGGAGTGGTAACTGTGCTGAAAGTTTTGGTCGTTGACGACGATCCTGCCATTCGCCTAGTGACGAAGCGGATGCTTCGCCTGATGAAGTGCGAAGTCTATGAGGCCAAAGATGGCGTGGAAGGCGAAGCCATTGCTCTAGAGCTGCAGCCCGATTTGGTGCTGCTGGATATTATGATGCCTAACCAAGATGGCTATGAGACGTGCATCCGCTTGCGCGCCGCAGGCTTTGATCGCCCAATTTTGATGTTCAGCGCGCTGCTGCGCGAGAACGAGCGCGCCTATGCCCTGCAGATCGGCGCCAATGAGTACCTGCAGAAGCCGATTACGCGCGAAATCCTGAGCCGCTACTTGAATCTTGATCAATACAGCAACGCCAGTGCCTCAGTCAGTTGAGGCACTACCGCGCCTCGCCTCTGCATTACGCACTTCGCCTTCGCTTGCGTATAATCCATTAAACGAGGCTTGTGAAAAGGTTCGAGGCCATGAACCGATTGCTATGTAGCGCCCTTGCGCTCCTTTTGACGGCGCTTCTCGTCGGTAGCGCGCCGCTCAACGTTCACGCGCAGGATGATCGATTGCCTGTCGCTGTCATCCAAGAGGATGAAGGCGGCGTACAGCTTTTGCGCGGCGAGGTCGCTTATACCTCATTGCGCTTTGCGCTCTTCGCGCCCGATCCGTACGTGATCATGTTCAACCTCTCGGAGTACATCCGCAATGGCGGCTTTGTGGCAGAGCGCACTAACGTGCCGAGCGATGGGCAAGTGCTAGGTCGCGTGACAAGCGATCCGAGAAAGTCGCCTTTCACCTATGAGCTGTTGCTGCCGCAGATGCCGCTCGGCGCGCCGAGTGCCTTCGGCGATGGCGAGGTGCGCGTCTACTTGATCGCGCTCGTCTCAAATCTGCTCGGCGATCCTTTCCTGAGCCCGCGCGAGTACTTCGGCGCTTATCGCTCCGCTATCATCACCACTGAGCGCCTGAAGAGCGGCAAACTCTTGCTCTTCGCCGAAGAGGGACGCGGCGTTTTCCCTTCAGGGCGTGGCGCTGATGGCACCTTGTTCACTGACGACGATCCTTTAGTGCGCCTGCCCGATGGCTACACGCTTGTGGATATCAGCGCTGAGCCGTTCGCCTTCAGCCGACCGCGCCAAGCCGCTGTGGACTTGCTGGAAGCGCCCTCTTCGGTGCAAGATGACTTTTCCGAGCAAAGCTACCTTGAAGCCTTCGACAACCTGATCGCGCTTTTGGAGCAGAAATACGCCTTCAGCGATTACTACGGCATCGATTATGAGCGCATCCGCGCCGAGTTGCGCCCGCGCGCGCAGCGCGTCAATAACCTTGAGACCTTCTTGCAGCTGCTCTACGATCTAGTGCGCTATTTCCCTGACGGGCATATCGGCATCAACAATGTGCCTGATAGCGCCATTCGTGCTGCGCTCGGCGGCGTTGGAATTTGGGCGCAAATGCTGGACGACGGCAGGCTGATTGTCTATCGCCTGCCCGCTAACTTGCCTGCAGCACGATCAGGCCTGCAGGTCGGCGCTGAGATCATCGCTGTGAATGGTCTGCCAGTTGCTGAGGCGCTCGAGCGCGTCAAACCATTCACCAACACAGGCATTGCGACCGCCTACAATCGCCTGATCTTGCAACAGCGCGATCTGTTTCGCGGTCAGATCGGTCAGCGCATCGCGATCACTTACCGCAATCCTGATGCAAGCGCTGAGCAGACGGTCACGCTGACCTTTGTGCAAGATGTGGACGGCTTGATCAACTATCAGCCGTTCTACCGTGTTGAGTCGCCTGAGCGTTGGTTGCCGCTGGAGACACGCCAAGTGGACGGCTACACAGTGCTGCAGCTCTACAGCTTTGCCGACGATTTGCCGCTGACCATGCGCTTGTGGCAGCGCGCCATTGCGCAGGCGCGTAACGCGCCTAGCCGTGATGGCAAAGACGGTTTGATCATCGATCTGCGCAACAACGGCGGCGGCAGCGCTTACCTGACCCTGCTGACAGCTGCTACGTTCTTTGACGAGCCATTGGAAGTTGGCAACAGCGCAGAATATGACGATGAAGCGCAAGCCTTCACGGTCAATCCGCGCGAGCGCAATTTACTCCTGCCGCCTGAGCCTGAAGAACGCTATAGCGGCAATGTTGTGCTGATCGTCAGCCCTGATTGCGCCAGTGCCTGCGAGTTCTTCAGCTACTACCTGACTCAACAGAATCGAGCGCAGATCGTCGGCTACTATGGCACAGCAGGCTTAGGCGGCTCGCGCTTTGAGGTGATCCTACCGCATAACATTCAGTTCGTCTACACGCGTGGACGCGCCCTAGACGCTCAGGGACAGATTCACATCGAAGGCAAAGGCGTGCAGCCGACTATCCGCGTGCCGATCACAGCTGAGAACGTGCTGAGCCGTGCCGATCCGCTCATGGCAGCTGCTGTCGCCTATCTCGATTCGCTACCCTTGCCTAGCGAAGAACGGCGCATCAGCACACAGAACGGCACTTTCCGCTTGAGCGTGCCGCGCAGCTGGCGGACGACTGCGCTTGGCGTGCGCTCTGGCGGCGGTGAGGCGCGCCTGAACCTGTATCGCTTCTCGAATGTGACCATCAGCCGCTTGCTGGAGACGCTCAGCCGCACTGCGAAAGACGGCAAGATCGATGAGCTAGAGACAATACGGCTTGGCGGTGTGCGCTGGACGTTCTACCGCTTCTTGGCAGAAGCTGGCACAGAGACGATCGCCGTCTCTGTAGTCGGCGATACCTTGCGCGTGCTGGAGCTGGTCACGCCTGCTGAACGCGCCGACTACTACACGCGCGCAGTCTTGCGGCTCGCTGCTAAGACGCTGCGCGTGGAATAAGCGCCTATAGGCGCGGATCAGCCGCCGTGTAGGACGTAAGCCGTCTCTTGGATGGCGAGGTCGATGAACACGGCGGATGTCCAGCCGAAGATAGGCGCTGCTTTAGGCGGGCGCGCTGCTGTGAGCGGATTGTAGTACTCGTAGATGTCGCGGCTCTGCATGATCAGCTCCAGCGTGTTGCGGCGCAAGGCGTCGGCCAGCTCAGGGCGCCCGACGCGATTGAGCGCCTCAATGAACAGATAGTTGATGTTTGCCCAGATCGGGCCGCGCCACATTTGGTCGGGATCGAACTTCGGATCGTTCAGGGCAACAGTCGCCAATGCCCACTTCGCCCAGAAGGTCTGCGGATTGGTCAGGTGCGCGATCAGCCGTGCATTGATGCGCTCAGGCAGGCTGCCCGTCCACAGCGGTAAGAGCTGAAAAGGCGTGAAGACCTCGACAGGCTTGCCCTGATAGAGCGCGTTGAAGTAACCACGCCGTTCATCCCAGAGCGCCTCTACCATGCGCGCCGTGTGCTGCTGCGCCTGCTCGCGGTAGCGCCCTGCTTCAGCTGTCAGGCCGAGCAACGCAGCAATGCGCGCAAGGCTCTCTGCCTGGATCACGATGTAGGTGTTCAGATCGGGTGAGACCACAGGCATGCCTTCATCCCACAGCGGGCTGTCGTCTAAGCCGCTGGAGAACGGATGCTGATAGTGGCACAAGCCATTGGCGCTCAGGTTATCGCGCAGCCACCACTCGTGCCAGCGCGTGATCGGCTCGTAAACTTCGCTTAGGAAGTCAAGCCGCCCGCACTTCTCGAAAACCTTCAGGACAGCCCAAGCCGTCAAAGGCGGCTTGGTCACGTCAGCGTCCACAGGGCGCGTGAGGCGCGTGACCAAGCCTTCGTCGTGGATAGCATCAGGCAGCATGCCATCTTCGCGCTGATGATCGAGCACGATGCGGATTTGATCTTCGGCCAGGCGCGTATCCACATGCCGATAGGCGAGCGCATGAAAGTACTGATCCCATTGCCAGACGCCAATATAGTGAATCTTAGAGGGCACGAGCGCTTCCCGCGTGAAGTAATAGCGCGTGTTCAGCAAGCCTGCGCGCATGATCCACCAAGCGTGCGCGTACTGCCATTCATACTCAGGCAGGACTGACGGCACTGAGTCAAACCAAGCTTGCCAGGCAGCGCGCGAGCTTTGAATCGCTTCATCAGGCGGCGGCAAGGCGCGGTTATAGCCCAAACGCGGTGTGATATTGAGCAGCAGCGCATTGCCATCACGAGCGCTCAAGCGCATATTGACGCGGAAGCGGTCGCCTGTGAGCGCCAGCATCTCGTTATGCAGGATTTGAGCATTGGTCGTGTAGGCGATGTTGCGCTTGCCGTGCAAGGTGCCGCCGCGCCGATCGGGGGCGCCGCGCGTGGCGTGCGCTTCAAAGCTCAGGCCGTAATCGCCTTCAGGTAAGCGGATCAAGACCGCCTCAGGTTCGATGAACGTCCAAGCGAAGTTGCCCAGCGGCGTGCAGAGCGTCACACAGTGCGGGTACGAATCGACTTCAAAAGGCTGAGGCGTGCCATCTGCGCTCAAGAAGGTCAGCTGATCGAGGATCGGCGGCCGTTGACGGTAATGACCGACTTCGCCCTGCCAGCGTTCCCAACGTTCGGCCAAGCGAATGGCGATCCGATTGCCTTCGCGGAAGATCAGCAGCCGCGAGCCGCGATCCGTGAATGGAATGGCGCTCAGATCGATGCGATTGTGGAGCAACTCAAAGGCGTTCATGGCGATTCTCTTTCAGCGTCAGAATTGGCTAGAGTATAGCGCCTGATCATCCCTCAGCTGTACCAATGCGCCATAGCTGATTTTTTAGCAGCAAAGCGCGCTAGGTATGCTATACTCTCTATAAAAGTGCTTTTGAAAGGAGCTTTCTGATGAGCGTTCAAACGCCTGAGGCGCGCCCATTAACTGAAGAAGCCGATTTTTTGCAGATTAAGAGCATCGATCACGTCCACTGGTGGGTTGGCAATGCCAAGCAGGCCATGTACTACTGGTGGAAAGCCTTTGGTTTCAAGCCTATCGCCTACAGCGGCTTAGAGACAGGCAATCGGCGTTTTGCCTCATACGTGCTGGAGAGCGGCACGATCCGCTTTGTGGTCTCGGCGCCGTATCATCCGACCGATGAGATGGCAGCGCATCATCTGCTGCACGGCGACGGCGTGAAGGTGATCGCGCTGGGCGTGGATGACGTGGAGCAGGCCTTCCGCGCCACAACAGAGCGCGGCGCGCGCGCTGCTTGGGCGCCGCGCGAAGAAACCGATGCACACGGCGTCTACCGTACAGCCGCTATCCATACCTATGGCGAAGTGCTGCATGTCTTCGTGGATCGGCGCGATTATCACGGCGCCTTCGCGCCCAGCTATCAGCCCTTGACGCTCAACGCCGACTCCGCAGGCTTGGCGGCTATCGATCACATTGTGGGCAACGTTGAGCTGGGCAAGATGAACTACTGGGTCAATTTTTACCACAAGGTGATGGGCTTCCGCTTGCTGCAAGGCTTCACCGACGAGCAAATCAGCACGGAGTACTCTGCGCTGATGTCGAAAGTGATGCAGAACGGCAACGGGCGCGTCAAGTTTCCTATCAACGAGCCCGCTGAAGGTAAAAAGAAGAGCCAGATCGAGGAATACCTTGAGTATTACATGACGCCAGGCGTGCAGCACATCGCAATGGCGACGGGCGATATCCTGCGCACAGTGCGGGCACTGCGCGAGCGCGGCGTCGAGTTCTTGCGCGTGCCTGATGCGTACTACGACGTTCTGCCTGAGCGCGTCGGCACGATCGAGGAAGACTTGGCCCAGATCAAGGAATTGGGCATCCTAGTGGATCGCGACGATGAGGGCTATTTGCTGCAAATCTTCTCGCGCCCTTTGCAGGACCGCCCGACAGCTTTCATCGAGGTGATCGAGCGGCACGGCTCGCGCGGCTTTGGCGTGGGCAATTTCAAAGCGCTCTTCGAGGCGCTTGAGCTAGAGCAGGCGCGGCGCGGCAATCTGTGAGGCATCTCAGGGCTTTAATGGCTACTGAGCCTTGCGCGCTATCAGAATGGCGCAGTGATGATCGAAGCTGATGTTGCCGCTGCCATCCTCGTGAAAGGTCGGCTTGAGGAAAGCGCGGACGGTCTGCGGCGCTTGGTGTAACAACACGCGCAAGCGCAGCACGGTCTCAGCATCGTTGCGCTGCAGGCTAGTCCACCAATAGAGATCGAGGCGCGTCGTGGCGATCTCGGCGTGCAACACTTCTAGAGCCGCAGCTTCGAGCATAGCCTGCCATTCTGATAGGCTGAACTGCCAGCGATGGCTTGGATCGCGCAGGCGCTCGAGCGCGTTGATGTAACGCGCTGCAGCGGGCGCCTCAGGCGCAATTTGATCGACAATCCCGAGCCTGCCATCAGCGCTCAGCACGCGCGCGCACTCGCTCAGGAAGCGCGGCACATCAGGGAAATGATGCGGCGCATGGCGAGCCGTGATCACCTGCAAGCTCTCGGCGCGGAATGGCAAATGACTGGCTTCGAGCTGCGCATAGCTGATAGCAACGCCGTGCGCTTGCAAATTGGCGCGCGCTGCCTTGAGCATGGCCAAAGTCAAATCGCTTGCTAAAGGCTTTGCGCCGTTTTGCGCCAATTTCAGCGCCACATGACCGCCGCCAGTGGCCACATCCAAGGCTAAGGCGCCTGATAAAGGCTGCAGGAGCGCGATCAAACGCTCCAGTGAGTAGCCACTGCGATGCACTTGGCTGTGGATGTACTGCTCAGCCAAGGCGCTGAAGTGGCTCTGTGCGCATTGGTGTGGATCATCCATGTGCGCCCTTTCAGCAAAAGAGGCGGGAAACTTCCCGCCTCAGAATTTGATTGCTTGCGCTTAATCGCGGCTGCTGGCGAAGATGCGCAGCAAGAACAGGAACAGGTTGACGAAATCGAGGAACAGGTGGAAAGCGCCGATCAAGGCGATGCGTTGCGCGCCTGTCTGGTCGCCTGTCGCAGCGATCTGGGCTGCGTTGTTCTTGATCCACTGCGTGTCGTAAGCCGTCAGGCCTGCGAAGATCAGCACACCGGCGTAGGTGATGATCCAAGTGATAGCCGGGCTGCGCAGGAAGAGGTTCACCAAGCTGGCGATGAGCAAGCCGATGAGCGCCATCATGAAGATGCTGCCGAAGCGCGACAGATCGATCTTCGTGGTGTAGCCCAAGAAGCTCATCACGCCGAACATGCCTGCCGTCGCAATGAAAGCAGCCATGATATCGGCGATCTGGTAGGCGAGCAGGATACTTCCCAGCATGTAGCCGAAAAGCGCTGTGAACAGAAGGTAGAAAGCAGCGCCTACAGTCACATTAGCGCGCATGATAATCGGCTGCAAGGCAAAACCGAGGATGAAGTAAGCGATCAGCGCGCCAATGGACAAGACTGGATTCAGCAACGGTGAGCTGGCGATAGCGTCTTGCAGTCGCAGGATTTGTGCTGCAGTCGCCTCGCCCATCAGCACTGCGTTCATCAAGTCACGAACTGGCGCGCCTAGAATGAAGGCGATGCCGAACGCCACCAGCAAGCCGCCCGTCAGCCACAGGTAAACTTGGCGCATGATATCGCCCAAGCTCATGCCAATCGGCAGCGAGCGGCTCTCAGTTCCCACGTTCGAGTAAAAGCCCATACGAACCTCCGTTTTCTCGTCCTGAAGTCCACACTCAGGGTTGCTTTCTGTGCCAGACTAGCCTTATTATAGTGAAGTTCTTGTGCGTATACAAGCAGTTCAACATAAGAAACACGCAAAATTGGGGAAATCGCTTGGAGAAGGTAGGCTGATGGCGCCTGAAATTCGCTTTGGCGTGGTTGGGCGCGTGCAAGGCGGACCATATAACGACTGGTACATCTACATCCGTCTGAGCGGCTCGCCCGAGGCACCCGAGTCCGCCTACATGCTCTATGGCTGCACAGATGCCACGTTCACTTTTACGCCTGAGCGCAACGGTTACTTCGATCTGTGGCTGGAAAATTATGCCGCGCTTGAGGCGAGCATTGCGCGGCACTTCCCTGCGATTGCATGGCAAGAGCAGATCGCAGCGCCGCGCTTTCAGTCGAGCGCGCGCCTGAGACGCCTCATCCAACGTCTGCGTACGCGCATAACGCCCGCAGAAGGCAGCAGCGCCACTGACCAGTCCGACTCAAGCGATGAAAAGCACTAGGGCAGGTGTGCGCCTGCCCTAGCCTGAGCTCACTTGTCGTTCAGCGCCGCAACGCCTGGCAAAACACGCCCTTCCAAAAGCTCTAAGCTGGCGCCGCCGCCCGTGCTGATGTGCGTCATGCGCTCAGCCAAGCCTGCCTGCTGCACTGCCGCCGCTGAGTCGCCGCCGCCGATGATGGTGATGACACCTTTGTCGGTCAAGGCTGCGAGCGTCTGCGCGATGGCATTTGTGCCTTTGGCGAAGTTCGGCATCTCGAAGACGCCCATCGGGCCGTTCCAGATAACTGTGCGCGCCTGGTCGAGCAGCGCCGCATAGCGCTCAACGGTCAGCGGGCCGATATCGAGAATTTGCCAGCCTTCTGGCACGTCCTGATCGGCGCTGACGATCTGCGTATTGGCATCATCCTTGAACGCATCGGCGATCACAAAATCAGTCGGCAAGACCAGCTTCTCGCCGCCTTTAGCCAGCAGATCGCGCGCCACGTCTAGCGCGTTTTCCTCGACGAGCGAGGCGCCTGTGGCGCGCCCTTGCGCCCGCAAGAAAGTATTCGCCATGCCGCCGCCGATTAAGAGCTTATCCGCCTTGGCCAAAAGCGACTCGATCACCTTGATCTTATCGCTGACTTTGGCGCCGCCTAGAATGGCGATCAGCGGGCGCACAGGCGCCTCGAGCGCTGCGGAGAGATACTGCAGCTCTTTTTCCATCAGCAAGCCTGCTACGGCAGGCATCAGCCTGGCAATGGCCTCAGTGCTGCTGTGCGCGCGATGCGCCGAGCCGAAAGCGTCGTTCACGTAGATATCGCCGAATTTAGCCAGCTGCGCAGCCAGCTCAGGGCTGTTCTGCGTCTCGCCGACGTAAAAGCGCGTGTTCTCAAGCAGCACGATGCTGCCTTCAGGCAGGCTGTTGACCTGCGCTACAGCCTCGTCGCTCAACGGATTTTCCACGAAGGCGATCGGCTGTTTCAAATGCGCCTCGAGCGCAGCTGCCACAGGGCGCAACGAATACTTCGGATCAGGCACGCCGTCCTTCGGCCTGCCCAAGTGAGACATCAGCACCAGCGCCTGCGGCCGCTGCGCTAGGATCGCTTGTAGCGTCGGCAAGGCAGCTGTGATGCGCGTCTCATCAGTGATGACGCCGTTTTCAATCGGCACGTTGAAGTCCACGCGCACCAACACGCGCTTGCCGCTCAGATCGACATCGCGAATCGTCTTTTTGTTCATACTTGACTCCATGCTCAAAAACAGGCGGAACGAACGTCCCGCCTGTGGAAATGCCGTGCAGAAGGCTCAGAGCTTGCTGCCCATCAACATGATCAGGTCGGCGCAGCGCACTGAGTAGCCCCACTCGTTATCGTACCACGCCATCACCTTGACCATTGTATCGCCCATGACCTGAGTCAGCTCGGCGTCCACAATGCTGCTATGCGGATTGCCCTTGTAATCGGTTGAGACCAGCGGCGCGTGCGAGACCGCCAAAATGCCCTTCATGCGCCCGTTGGCTGCTTCCTCAAAAGCGGCGATCAAGCCTTCGCGCGTGGCAGGGCGCTCGACCTCAGCCACGAAGTCCACTAGCGAGACAGTCGGCGTCGGCACGCGCAGCGCCATGCCGTCAAACTTACCCTTCAGCTCAGGGATGACCAAGGCCACAGCCTTGGCCGCGCCTGTGGTCGTTGGGATGATGCTCAAAGCGGCCGCGCGGGCACGGCGCAGGTCTTTGTGCGGCAAGTCGAGGATTTGCTGATCGTTAGTGTAGCTATGCACGGTTGTCATCAGCGCGCGGCGAATGCCAAAGGCCTCATGGACGACCTTCGCCGCTGGCGCCAAGCAGTTGGTAGTGCAGGAAGCGTTTGAAACGATGTGGTGCTTCTCAGGATCATATTTGTCTTCGTTCACGCCCAAGCAGATGGTGATATCCTCGCCTTTGGCAGGCGCGCTGATGATGACCTTTTTGGCGCCGCCATTCAGGTGCGCACGCGCCTTCTCTGCCTCTGTGAAGCGCCCTGTGCTCTCCAGCACGATGCTCACGCCCAGATCGCCCCATGGAATGGCGGCAGGGTCTTTCTCAGCAAAGGCCTTGATCTCGTCACCGTCAATGATCAAGGCGCCATCCTTGACTTCCACCGTGCCGCGATAGTTGCCATAGTTGCTATCGTAGCGGAACAGGTGCGCCATGGTATGCAAATCGCCCAAATCGTTGAAGGCGACCACATCAATTTCATTCGGATACTTCTCGCGGATGGCGCGCATCACCTGCCGACCGATGCGCCCAAAGCCGTTGATGCCGACGCGAATTTTGCTCATGTGGCTTGCTTCCTTCCACTAAGGTGTGCTACCTAAAAGCGACACGAATGTATCGCTTTTGGCGCGCGGCGGCAAGTGATATTCGTCACAGGCATCGGGGCAAGTTGGCAGGTCAGTTGGGCGAGAAAGGATTGGGATCGTCGCGCCAGCGCGATCCGCGCTCGACGATATGTTGCAGGAAGAGCGCCTCGCGGCGAATTAGGGCATATTCAGCGCTGAGCATCTCAGGTAGCGACGCAATCTCTAGGATGCGCTGCTTGTTGATCGGCGGCACGTTCAAGACGATTGCTGTCAGGTAGGCGAGCATCTCAGGATCGTCGGGCAGTTGATCCATCTTGAATTCGACCTCGCCAAGCGCCGCGAAGATGTCCAAGTAGCGCTTGATCTGTGGCGTCAGGCGACTGACTAGCTCAGGAATGCGCGCATCGTCGCGGTTCTCGATCGGGAAGTCTTCCACGATGCCGCTCAAGTACGGATAGCGATTGTGCGTGCTGAGGATGCGAAAGCGCGATTGACCAACAGAGGCGATGTTCATCTCGCCGTGTGCCAAAGGCTTGACGTGCGTGATATGCGCTGTAGTGCCGACGTTGAAGATCGAGACGTTTGGGCTGACTTCTGTGCCTTCGCTGATCAGCACTACGCCAAAGGGACGCGCCTCGCGGATGCACTCGCTGATCATCAGCTTGTAGCGCGGCTCAAAAATGTGCAGGTAGAGCGGCATTCCAGGAAATAAGACCGTACTCAGCGGAAAAAGTGGCATTTCACGCGTGTTGCTCACGGATCGCTTTCCAATCATCTCTTTATCGCCTAGCGCTTACTGGCTCGCACGCCTTGCTCACAGCAAGCCGCGCCTTATGAGCAAGTTATCGCAAAATGTGGCTCACATGCCCAAAAGTCGGCTTCGGGCGCGCAAAGCTGACCAGAGGCATAAAGCGCCGTGCAAGCCGATGCCAGCTATGTATAGAAAGCTGCCTGCGCCCAGCGGCGTTGGAATTTGCAAACGCGCCAAAGCCTCCAGCGCGCCGCGCAAGCCCAGCAGGGCGCAAACTGCGCCGATCAACGCCAATGGCAGCGCAAGCCACAGCCGCTGAGCGCGCCAAGGGCTCAGGTTAATGAGCGCAATGCCCAGCAGCGCTACCAGACATAACACCGCCAGTTGCTGATAGTTCGGATCGCCTGTCTCGCCACGAAAGAAGGCGATTGGTGGACGCAAACTGAGCGCCAAGCCGAGCCCGATGGCGTTCAGCGCCAAGCGCCCGCCGAGATGCGGCACGGCAACGGCGCGCAGCACAAACAACCAGGCGAGGCATACCAAAGCGGCGCGCAAAGCCAGTGGCGCGCTCAAAGGCGGCTCGGCATAGCGCACTGCAGGGATAATGCCAATCCACTCGGCCAGATCGAAGGCGTTAGCGCTCAGTGCTGCCGCCTGATGGTTGATCCAAGTGGCGTAATAGCCGATCAGCGCAGTGAACAGCGCCGCGCTCGTCCAGAAAGCGATCATGCGCGCTGCCTGTCTTGTTGTGATAAAAGCGTCTGTGCCTTTTGGCGAATCAGCTCGTCCTCAGCCTGCTGCTGCTGTGAGAAGCGCACCATGAACTCGCTGCGGCGTTGGCGCAAGGCGAGCGGCGCCACAGCGTTCACATCCTGCACGTCCGCCACCAGGCGTCCATCTGCTGCTGCGTAGGCGCGCGCCGCTTCGAATAAAGTGAACTCAGCCCGATGCGAGTCGATATCCAGCTCGCGCACCAATGCCAAGCCGAGATCGAGCGCTTGCTCAGTCAACGTCACTTCTTTGAGTATCAGCCGCGCATTCTCGATCTCGGTCCGTGCCTCAGCTGTGACACCTGCCCATTGGCGCAAAAAAGCCTTCGGATTGGCGCGATAGGCGCTGACGCGGCGGTAGATTTCTAAGCGCTCCTCACGTGCCATCAAGCCGCGCACAACCACGCGCAAGCCGAAGCGATCCATCAGCTGTGGGCGCAAGTTGCCTTCCTCAGGGTTCATCGAGCCGATCAGCACAAAGCGCGAGCGATAAGTGCCGACCATAGCGCCGCGCCGTACCGTATAGCTACCAGCAGCGGCCGCGTCTAGGATGGCGTCCACAATCGTGTCATCCAGCAAGTTGACTTCATCCACGTACAGGATGTTCTGATCGGCGCGCGCTAAGATGCCGCGCTCAAGGCGCACGCGCTGCTGCTGTAAGGCGATGCGCTCGTTGATGCCGCCTACGACGTCTTCAAGGCGCGCGTTGAGCGGCAACTCGATCATCTTGACAGCTGTCCAGCGCGTGATCGGCTCGCCGCGCTTGAGTTTCGCCGCGCAGCTCGGGCAGACAGCTGTCTCGCCGTTGCGCTCGTAGTCTTCAGGCAGGCAGCCTTCCTCGCAAGTGCTGACCTCGACTTCAGGCAGGAGATCGCTCAGGCTGCGCACTGCGGTTGTTTTGCCCGTGCCGCGCGGCCCGATCAGCAGCACGCCGCCAACATTCGGATTGATGACAGCCAGCAAGAGCGCAATGCGCATCTCAGTCTGCCCGACCAAAGCCAGGAACGGGAAGGGCATGTGTTCCGCCAAGCCCAGATCGATCTGCGCTGATTGCGCCAACAGGGCAGGCGTGCTGGCAGCACTCAGGATGCGCAATAATGCCGAAGGCAAGTGGCCCTCAGGCGCGCGATTCGGATCGATGACGGGCAGCAGGTCGCTCATCTTCAACTGCTCTCAGGCTGCGATGGCACTGCTTCAGCCGCGCGACGGCGCTTGCGCTCAGCTTGCCGCGCGGCACCTGCTGCCAGCCGCGCACGCTCTTCATCTGTCGTGGCGATCAACGGCGGCACGCGCTTCGGGCGCCCTGACTCATCCAGGGCGACATAGACCAAATAAGCGGTGTTAGTATGCCTGCGCTCGCCTGTGATTGGATTCTCGGCGATCACCTCGACTTGCGCTTCCATGGATGTGCTGCCAACGTAGGTCAGCTCAGCTGAGACGGTCAGCACAGCGCCGATGCGGATTGGCTCTGTGAAGGTCATCGAGTCCATTGCTACAGTCACCACAACAGTGCGCGCATGGCGCATGGCAGCGAGCGCGCCCGCTTCGTCCACCAGCTTCATGATCTCGCCGCCATGCACATTACCGAGCGCGTTAGCGTGTTCGGGGCGCATGAATTGCACCAACTGGACCCGCGACTCGGCGACAGTGCGCCCGATTTCGATTGGATCGCTCATCCGCCGATATCCTTGCGGCGGTCGCTGACGCGCTTGAAGATATCAGGGTCTTCTTCCAGCACGTCCACGATGTCGTAAGTCAGGTCGCCATTTTGTGGCGGCAAGGGCGCACGGGCGGGCAAATTGGCAGGTCGGACGCTCGGCTTGGGCGGCGGGTTCGGGTGCAGCGGGCGGCCTTTGGCGGCGCGCTTGCGCAAAATGCGCCCATCTTTGGAGAGATCGCCGATCCACTCGCCATCACGCGTGTAGACGCTAGCGCCTTCCACAAAGCCGATGTACTCGCCGCGCGTATCGAAAATGCGTCCATCAACCACAGTGGCTTGCCAATCGCCGCTGGTGGTGTAGATAAAAGTAGGCTTAGAGGGCTTGGCAGTCATGCGCAGAACCTCGCTACTGAGATGTGCAGATTTGATTATACCACAGGCTCACGGTCAAAGCGGCGTAGGGCGCAAAATACCACTTTTTGGTGGTATTCCAGGGCACAAAATGGTATACAATCATTGTGATGGTAGCCTCGGCGAGTAGATAGCGGGTGCGAGGTGATCGATCCAAATCTGACTTATCTGCTGCTGCTGCTAGGCCTGTGGGCGAGCGTCTTCGGCGTGTATGTGCCTGGCACGGGTTTCATCGAGCTGCTGGCAGCGGGCGCGCTGATCGGCGCAATTTTGGCGCTGGTGACTAACCCTGCCACAAACTGGCTGTTTGTGGTTTTGCTGGGCATGGGCGTGCTTGGCTATATGCTCTTGCCGCTGTATCGACGCGAGATGGCTCGTTGGGCGCTGCTGGGCCTAGTGGCACAAGCGCTGAGCGGGCTGTTCCTGTTCACAGATGCCTCGGTCTCGCCTGTGATTGTCGGCGTGACTGCAGCGATCTCGTTGGGGCTGTATCAGCTGGTGTTGCTGCCATTTTATCGCAAACAGATCAGCCAACCGACTGTAGGCGAGGATGAGCAGCTCGAAGGCGCTCACGGCTATGTCGTCAAGCCGCTCGATCCTGTCGGCACAGTCAACGTGAATAGCGAGCTGTGGACAGCTTACAGCAACGAGCCCTTGCCGAGCGGCACCTACGTAGAGGTGGTCTCGAAGGAAGGTTTGCGGTTGTTTGTGCGGCGCGCCAAGCCCAAGCACTTGCCGCGCTTGGCTGAGTCTCAGGCCGAAGAGAATCCGCCTGATGTGCCGCTAGAGTCCTTGTACAGATCGGATGAATCAAGCTAAGGAGGTTGGTCTATGACTGGGCTGCTGATCGTAATCCTTCTGGGCGCAACGGCTTTCTTCATCTTGCGCACAGTGCGCGTCGTCTCAGAGTTCGAGCGCTTGGTGATCTTAGCTCTGGGGCGCTATGCAGGTGTGCGCGGGCCGGGCATCACCTATGTGATGCCTTGGGAAAGCGCGACCAAAGTGGATTTGCGCGAGCGCTTTCTGGAGATTCCGCGCCAGACGGCTATCACGAAAGATAACGCGCCGATCTCGATTGACTTTTTGGTCTACTATCGCGTGGTCGATCCGCGGCGCGCCGTCTTGCAAGTGGATAATGTGGTGAGCGCTTCCTTGAACATCGCTACGACGACGCTGCGCGCTGTGATCGGCGATATCACGTTGGACGACGTGCTAGCCAAGCGCGAGGAGATCAACGACAAGCTGCGCGTCAAGCTGGATGAGATCACTGAGCGCTGGGGCCTGAAGATCACTAGCGTGGAAATCCGAGAGATCGAGCCGCCGCGCGACGTGCAAGATGCGATGAACCGTCAGATGACGGCAGAGCGCACGCGCCGCGCTATGGTCACGCAAGCCAGTGGCGAGCGCGAGTCGGCGGTCATGGTCGCAGAAGGTCAGAAGCAAGCCGAAATCCTCAAGGCAGAAGGCGAGAAGCAGGCAGAAATCCTCAAGGCAGAAGGCGAGCGGCAGGCGCAATTGCTGCGCGCGCAAGGCTTCGCCATGGCGCTGCGCGCCATTTACGAGCAAGCGCGTAGCATCGATGCCAACACTATGGCGCTCCAGTACATGGAAGCCCTCAAGGCGCTCGGCGCCAGCGACTCGACCAAGTTTGTGCTGCCCTTAGAGCTGACTTCGCTGGCGCAGCAAGTCCTCAACACAATGGCTAACAACAGCGCAGCTGTGCCGCCTGAGAGCGCGCCTTCTCTCTCTGAAGCAAGCCGCGTGGCCTCAAAGTGAGCTAGCGTGCGCCGAGCCAGTCAGGCTCGGCGCACTTTTTTGGCCGAGCTAGTCAGGAATCTCCTCAGGATCAGGCACGATGCCGCCATCTAGCACTTCTGAGTTGAGCAGCTGAGCCGTCTGCGATTCCAGCACATAGTCGCGCCAGGCGAACGAGCCGCCGCGCGTGAACAGCACGCGATCGCCGCTGGGCGCGTCTAAACGCTCATCAGCTGCCAGCAAGGCGCCTGCAGCTCGCAGGGCAGGGAACAGCCGATAGAGATGGGCTGTGGCATCATAGGCCACAATCGGCTGCGCCTTGCTGCCACTCAGCAGCATATGCGCCACAGAGCGCACGATCAGATCATGATCGGTATCGTGGTTGATACGGATCATGGTATCCACGTTATCGTCTATCTGGAAGTCCAGAGTGCCGTTGCGCCACACATCGATGATGGGCACATCGCTGAGCAAGTGTGGCAGACTGGAGAGATTGTCGATGAAGAAGACAGCGTGCCGTGTTGGATCGCGATGTTTGAGCAATGCGGCGTCGCGGTCGGCGCTGCGCCAACCAGAGAGAAAAGTGAGCATAGCTAGGCTACCATCTTTAGTCACTCAATCGGACGATCTGCGTAAAAACCGCCTTGTAAAGCCACTTGGTCGCCCAAACTGTATTTCACTCACACCATAAGTTTTACACAAAAAGTGATTCAGTGACCTCTCAGAATCGTCAAAGGATCGTAAAATCACGCATGGCACGCCGAATGTATCACTGATCCTTCAAAACCGCAAGAGCGCCAACCTGACCCTTTCCCGACGTCGCGCTAGCTTGACACATCTTTCAGATCAAGGTTAGAATGCGTTTGAGATCGCCATAAACTGACGCTACTCATGGCTTGTCGGTTGAGTGGGAAGAATAGGTGTTGCGATGCCTGACTTGATGGAGAATTCGCCTGAGCATTGGCGCAACGCGGCGTGGTCTACTTCCGATGATCCTGCGATTCAAGAGGCGCTCAAGCGCCGCCTGCAAGAATCTGAGTACGTGCCGCCTGCCACTGAGGAAGCGCCTGAGCGGCGCGGTGGCTGGTTTTTGCCGCGCGAGGCTGTAGAGCGCGTCGGCTTGCTCATGAAGGCCAAACACACGCCTGCAGCCCTGAATTTGCCGCCTAACGCTGCGCTCGCTGACCAGGCAGATTACTCGCACTACGTGCCAGGCGTCGGTTTCGTCAAGCCCGCCGAGCCATCGCCTGCGGAAGGTAGCGCAACGCTTGACGCGCCACTGAGCCTTGAAGCCACTAACGCGCCACCTGAGGACTCTAGCACACCGATCGATCAGACAGCAGTGGCCCTGACGGAGACTGAACCTGCTAACTTCAGTCAGATGTCAGTCATGTCCGCTGATTTAGAAACAGAAGCGCCGACATCTGAGCCGATATCTGAATCTGAAGTGCCGTCAAGCACTGCGCGGCCTCAAGTAGCTACGTTCAGCGCGCCTGCTTCTGAGACTGATCTGGTGCAGCGCTTCCATAAGGTCGAACGCGAAGTCAATCTTTTGCGCCGCAAGTACAGGAGCGGTTCGATATCTCGCGAAGATGCCAGGCAGAAGCTACGGGACATGATGATCCAAGTGGGCAAAACTTGGTGGATGTATGGCTTTGATACCGACGCCTGGTTCAGGTACGATGGCGTGGATTGGGTCAAAGATACACCACCCGGCTTGGCGCCGCCCTCGGGCGAGGTACTCCTGCCAGAGGCGCCTGAACGCCTGCGCGCGCCTAAAGTTGCTACTAGTGAGCAGAAAGCGGTTAATGTGCCCGAGACATCTTCGCCTTCCCAAACTACGCCCGATTCGCAGCCGACGCAAAACCCGCCTGAACGCCCTGCCTCGCCCTTGCCCAATCAACCGCCGTTAGTGGACGATCAGGGCACGGTTGTTGGCAAGTGGGCAGCGCGGCTTGCGGCTGAGCAAGGCGGCTCCGGGCCGACTGTGCCGAATCGCCTGCTGGATGTGACGCAGCCGCACGTCGGCGCAGGGGCAACCATGCCGAACCCTGCGCTCTCAGGTCAGACTGTGCCTGCAAGCTCATTCGCCTCGCTCAAGAACCGCGCTACATCGAGCATCCCGACGCCTGTGCCACAGCAGGCCAGTATTCAGCCTGATTACGGCATCAAGCCTGGCTTGCAAGATAATCCTGAGCGCCTTGGCGGCTTGATCATCCGCATTGCGCTCGTGGCGCTCTTCGCCTTCCTGACGGGCTCGCTGTTCGTCATTGTCGGCACTATCATCTTTTATCTCAACATCATCGGGCGCTACGAAGCGCGCATCGCCTCGCTTGGGCAAGCGATCGACGCCGAATCGCAGTCAGTGCGCATCTTCGATGCCTCTGGCCGCTTGATCCATCAGCTCAACGATCCCAACCTTGGCGCACGGCTGTACGTGACGCTAGATGAGATATCGCCGTTCATGATCCACGCCACTGTCGCCACTGAGGATAAGCGCTTCTACGATAATCCAGGCTTCGATCTGATCGCCATGTTCCGCGCCATCTTGCAAAACTTCACCAGTGGCGAGACGATCAGCGGCGCAAGCTCGATCACACAGCAGCTGGCGCGCGCCAAAGTCCTGGATGCTGGCGCTGCGCTGGATCGCTCGGTCAGCCGCAAAATTGACGAGGTCATCGTCGCCTCCGAAATCTATCGCCGCTATAGCAAAAGCCAAATCCTGGAGTTCTATCTAAACACAGTCTATTACGGCAATCTGGCTTATGGCGTCGAGGCAGCAGCACAGACCTACTTCAGAAAGTCGGCCAAAGACCTGAACCTGGCTGAGGCATCCTTTTTAGCAGGCCTGGTGCAGGCGCCTGCCACATACGATCCTGCTATCCGACCGCCACAAGGGCAGGACCCAGCCTGGCTCATCCGCATGCGCGAAGTCCAGCGCCTGATGGTCGAAGCCGGTTGCATCCGCATGGAACATACGCCTTACAATAACGCGCCGTTCTGCATCACTGAGAATCCGCGCGACCAAAGCCCAGCGGCCGTGGCTGCCTCGATTTCAGGCAACGTGGCCCAGACGGCGCTTGTAATCGCCAATATGTTCGCTTTCCGCACCAACTATGGCGAGATAACCTACCCGCACTTCGTGGTCTACGTCCGCCAGTTGCTGGAAGCGCAATTCGGGCAAGATGCGCTTTACACCTCAGGCTTTAACGTTTACACAACCATCGATCCGCGCATTCAAGACGCGGCTGAAGCGGCCGTCAAACGCCAAATCGCAGGCCTTGCCGCTCAGAACGTGCGCAACGGCGCGCTCCTGGCCGTCCGACCGAGCGATGGCGCGATCTTGGCCATGGTCGGCAGCGTGGACTTCAATAACGCTGAGATTGACGGTCAGGTGAATGTCACGCTCGCGCCGCGCCAGCCAGGCTCGGCGCTCAAGCCATTCATCTATCTGACGGCCATGGAACGCGACGCTCAAAATCGCTATTGGACGCCGGCGACCGTCATCTGGGACGTGCAGACCTGCTTCGGCACACAAGCGCAGCCATACTGCCCGCGCAACTACGATAACACCTTCCATGGCCCGCAGTCCATGCGCTCAGCGTTGGCGAATTCGTACAATGTGCCTGCAGTCAAGGCGCTTGCCTATACAGGCATCGATCGTTTCAAGGCGCTTGCGGCGCGCGTGGGCATCAACTTCCCGCTGACGCAGCCTGAGCAAGCTGGCTTGGCAACGGCGCTCGGCGCCGCTGAGGTGACCATGCTCGACCTAGTGCGCGGCTACAGCGTACTCGCCAACGGCGGCAATGCCGTGCCCTTGCACGCCATCAACCGCATCACGCGCAAGCGCGGCGGCGTGGAAGAGGTCGTCTTCCAATATCAGCCGCCTGCGCCAACTCAAGTTGTCGAGCCAGGCCTAGCCTACCTGATCACGCACATGCTCTCGGATAACGCAGCGCGCACGCCTGCCTTCGGCGCCAACAGCCCGCTCCTGCTGCGCAACGGGCACACAGCCGCCGTTAAGACAGGCACGACTGATAACAACCGCGATAACTGGACGGTTGGCTACACGCCACAGGTTGTGGTCGGTGTTTGGGTAGGCAACACGCGTGGCGAGCCGATGATCGGCACCAGCGGCGTCGTCGGCGCAGCGCCGATCTGGAACGAAGTGATGACCGCGATTCTGGCCAATGTGCCGCCACAGAACTTCCCTGTGCCGCCAAACGTCGGCCAGACTACGATCTGCGCCGATTTCGGCACGCAGGATTTCGAAGGCTGCCTGAATCGGCGCCCTGAGCTGGTCTTCGCGCCCAACCCGCCGCCGCCCGCTGATTCGATCTTCCGCGTTGTGCGCGTGGATAGCTTCTCGAACCTGATCGCCAACGAGTTCTGCCCTGAATACGTGGAAGACAAGGTCTTTTTGAACCTTGACGATCCAAGCGCCTTCGCCTGGCTGAACAACACGCCAACAGGCCAGGCTTGGGCGCGGCAACGCAACTTGCAGCTGCCTTTGGCGCCGCCGCCGACCGAAGCCTGCCGTCCGGGCATGGAACGACCGAACGTCAGCCTTGCTAGCCCGTTGCCACAAGGCATCGTCAACGGCGTGGTGCAGATTGTTGGCACGATCAGCATGCCGAACTTCGCTCGTTATGAGATTGAGTTGGGCGTCGGGCACTCGCCGCAGGGCTTCACGCGCATAGACGGCCCATACAATCAGTTGCCGAGCCTACCTAATACCGTGCTAGGCGGCTGGGACTCGCGCAGCCGACCTGATGGCGCGTACACGCTGCGCTTAGTCGTCTTCGATCAGCAAGGGCGCCGCCTTGAAGCCAGCGTGCCGATCTTCGTCCAGAACACCGCCGTTCAACCAACTGAGCTGCCCTTCTTCCCGACTCAGCCGCCTTTCTTCGTGACGGAGACGCCCAGCTTCTTCTTCCCGACCACCACGCCTGAGCTCATCTTCCCAACTGCGCCGCCGCTCTTCCCGCCAACGGCGACGCCTGTGCCGATCAACGATATTCCGCCCATGTTCACGCCGAACTTCATGCCAACAGCCACGCCGCCTATCTCGATCTTCCCGCCAACTCAGGCGCCGTAATGCCGTGCCGCGCCTGCACTGAAGTTCAGTGCAGGCGTTTTTTTCGGGCAAATTGCCCAAAGTCTTTTGCACTGCGAGCTTGCTTCTGCTAAACTTGAAGTGCCTTCTCAAGAATCCCTTAACAGGAGTGGCGAACGATGAATTTTCGTGGAGCAAAGTTCGTTTTGATCACATTAGTGGCCGTTTTAGCAGCCAGCGTGGCATTGCCGAACGTGGCTGACGCCCAGGAAGGCTTGTTAGCGCGCGTGAAAGCACGTGGCAACTTGATCTGCGGCGTGAACGGCGGCCTGGCAGGCTTCGGCTTAGTAGCGCCTGATGGCACGGTCACAGGCTTCGATGCCGACTTCTGCCGCGCTATTGCTGCTGCCATCTTCGGCGACCCGACTAAAGTCGAATTCAAGCCGATCAGCGCGGCTGACCGCTTCCCTGCTATCCAGGCCGAGCAGATTGACGTGCTGATCCGCAACACCACCAACACCTTTGAGCGCGATACGCGCCAAGGCGCCGACTTCGGCCCGACGATCTTCTATGACGGCCAGACCTTCCTGGTGCGCCGCGCTGATAACCTCAGCACGGTCAAAGACCTTGACGGCGCGACCATCTGCGTCATCAAAGGCACCACTACTGAGGCGAACCTCTCAGATATCATCGCTACAAGCGGCATTAAGGCCACAGTGACGCCTTACGACGATGTCAACCTGGTCTTCGAGGCGTTCATCGCCGGTAGCTGCCAAGCCGTGACCTCAGACCGCTCGCAGCTGGCCTCACGTCAGGCCACTTCGCCGCAGGGCGCCGAGTGGGTGCTGTTCGATGAGAACTTCTCCAAAGAGCCATTAGCGCCCGTCTACAAAGCCGGCGACGCCCAATGGGGCGATTTGGTGCGCTGGGTCACCTATGCGACCATCATCGCTGAAGAATACGGCTTGACCAGCGAGAATGTCGAGATGATGGCCGCTGATGCCAAGCTGCCACCAGAAGCAAAGCGCTTGCTGGGCGTGGAAGGCGAGCTGCATACCTTCTTGGGCTTGGAGAAAGACTGGGCGATCAACGTGATCAAAGCTGTGGGCAACTACGGCGAGATTTACGAGCGTAACCTGGGCGCCTTGGGCGTCGCACGCGGCCCGAACAAGCTCTGGACGCAGGGCGGCTTGCTCTACGCGCCACCTTACCGCTAAACCGCTCAGAAACGCGTAAGGCGGAGCCTCGAGGCTCCGCCTTTTTGTCAATCCTCACAAACGCAGGCTAGTTTTTCGGCCAAAGCTATTGCTGAAACCTTCTCCGAACGCCTATGCTCTAGCCACGTGCATTGCCATGACGAGGTAACTGATGAGCCTACAGCTAGACCAAATTGTCTGGGAGAGCGAGCGGAAGCATCTGCGCATCGGCTGGTACGATCCTGAGCAGACCATTCTGGTCTTGCAGGTGCTGGATCGCTGGACGTGGGAAGAAGCGACTGTGAGCATTGTGAACGTGATGAATCCGCTGATCGTCGCTAAGGCGCCGCAGCCTGTTTATACCATCATCACACACGACCGTTATGCGCGTTTCGCGCCACGAGGTGGTAACGCACTCAGCGCTTTGCGCCAAATGATGCAAACCGATCCGCCCAACGAAGTGCTAGCCATCTTCGTGCGCCAAAGCGACGTCATCCGCACTTTTCTGGACGTGATCGTGCGCCTCTATAAGACTGCCAACAAGACAGCCAAGCATCGCTTTGTGGAAACCTTCGAAGAGGCCTTGGCGCAAGTTGCTGAGCACAAAGCGCAGGCAGCGCGCTCAGCACAGGCAGGCTGAGCGCGTGAATTCAGTCAGCGGACGAAAAACTGCATGATGGCTGTCAGAATGCCGACGGCAATCGCAGGCATCAAGAAAATCCACGTGAGGATTTTCCGCTCGTAGCGCAGGTGCATGTAGAACTGCAGCACTAACCAGGCTTTAGCTGTGGCGATCACCAACAACAGGATTTGACCGAGAAATGGCAGGTAGACCACGATCAGCTCGATCAAGGTCAGCACTGCCAGCGCGCCCAGCACTGCGACATACGTGCCTGGTGTGGCATGCCTGGCGCTGTGAGGCTCGGCGTGTGCGCTGCCGCTTGTAAGTTGCTTCGGTTCTGCCATAATTTCGCGCTTCCTCAGAGCAAATAGACCACAGTGAAGATGAAAATCCAGACCACGTCCACGAAGTGCCAGTACAAGCCCCAGAATTCCACGCCCCAGTAGCTCTCTTTGGTGTAAACGCCGTTGAAGGCGCGGTTGAAGACGTAGATGGCCCATACTAAGCCGATCAGGACGTGCGCGCCGTGCAAGCCCGTCAGCGCGTAGAAGGCCATGCCGAATGGATGCGCCAAGGTGATGCCATGATGGCTCAACTCTGAGTACTCATACATCATTAGCAAGAAGAAGATCGAGCCTAGCACGATCACGCCTGCCAAGCCGCGCAACAGGCGAGTCTGGTTGCCCATTTGCACGCCTGAGAGCGCCCAGACCACGCTGAAGCTGCTCAGCAGCAGGATGAAGGTGTTGATGCTGGTCAAGGGCACGTTCAGCTGCGCGTGTTCTTCAGGGTGCGCATAGCGGGCGATGATATAGGCGATGATCAGCACCGAAAACAAGAACATTTCAGAGGCGAGGAACAGCCACATCGCCATTTTGCTGTTCTCGATGTTGTAGGTGAAGCTCGCCATCTTGAGATGGTCAACATGATGCTCGGCATGTTCAGCTGCAGGTTCTGCCACGCTTGGCGCATGGCTTGCCACTTTGGTCAAAGTCGTCTCTTGCTGCATTTCACTCGCCTGTGCGATCTCTCTTAAACGGGGAACGTTCGCTTGTCTGAGGATAATAGACAGGATCGGGCGGATTGTCAAGCGAAGACGGCTTCGGAAGTGCACCTGAGCGCGATTCCCTTTCCCTGCTGTTGGTAGGGAAAGGGAACAGCAGCCCTAGATCATTGGCGCACAGGCGATTCGCGCATGGCGCGGTATGCCGCGATCCACTCGGCATCGTGCGCTTGGATGAAGCGCTCTGCCTGCTCAACCAAGCTGCGGTCGCCGATGAAGAGCGGCACGCGTTGATGCAGCGTGTGCGGCTGGATGTCCAGAATGTTGCCTAGGCCATCAGAGGCGTAGCCGCCTGCCTGTTCGATCAAATAAGCTAGCGGCGCGCACTCGTAAATCAGGCGCAACTTGCCCGCTGGATTCTGCAGATTGCCTGGATACAAGTAAATGCCGCCCTTGAGCAAGATGCGGTGGAAATCCGCTACCAGCGCGCCCATGTAGCGCCCATCTAGCGGCTTGCGCTGCGGATCCTCTTTTGCCTGCAGCCAGCTGACGAAATTGCGCACGCCTTGCGTCCAGTGGCGCTCGTTGCCCTGATTGGTGCTGTAGTAGCGCGGCGCGCTCGGAATGCGCATATCAGGATGGCTCAGGATGAACTCGCCGAGCGATGAGTCCAGTGTGAAGCCATGCACGCCTTGCCCTGTTGAGTAGACCATCATCGTGCTTGGGCCGTAGACGATATAGCCGGCCGCGGCGATCGCGCGCCCTGATTGCAGCACATCAACCAGCTCGCCGCGCTCGCCCGAGCTGATCTTGCGGAAAAGCGCGAAGATCGTGCCGATGCTGGCGTTCACATCAGGGTTGCCTGAGCCGTCAAGTGGATCGAAGACCAAAGCGTAGCGCCCGCAGGGAAAATGCGGCGGAATCGGCAAGATATCCTCATGCTCCTCAGAAGCCATGACGCACAGCCGACCAGTGTGATCGTTCATCTTGAAGATGATCTGATCAGCGAAGATGTCCAGCTTCTGTTGCATCTCGCCAGAGGCATTCAGCGTGCCCGCAGCGCCCAGCACATTGACCAAACCTGCGCGGCGCGCTTCACGGGCGATAATCTTGGCGGCCAGCGCCATATCCTGCAAAATTTGAGTGAAAGTGCCAGTTGCGTTCGGATATTGGCGCTGCTGATCAATAATATGGCGCTCTATAGTGACCAGAGAAGGCATTTTTTCAATCTCCTCAAAAAGGCTTTTTTACATCAAAGATTGTAGCACATCGGGCAGGTCTTCTGCCTGCCTCTGCGCCATTCGCCTATAGACTATAGAGCGCTCGGCGCGCATCACTGATCGAGAATGCTCAAGGTATCGAAACTAAGAATAATCGGATTGAGGCTGATCGTGCTCTAGCTGACATCCTACCAGCATGCGCTAGCCTACATAGCGCTTGAACTAGTCGCTTGACATAGCTTCAGTCAGCGCGTAGTCGCGCAATTTGTGCGCATAGGCTTCTCGAATCCGCGCGCCGTGATCCTGGAAATGCCCTTTCACGCGCTCGGAATCAAGCTGCGCGGCGCTGTGCGCCGTTTGCTGAGCCATCAGCTTGCGCGCTTTGCGGCGCCTTTCCCAGTGCTCCAGCCAATCGCCGAGCTTGCCGCGCAGAGCTGCCTCAGCTAAGCCTTGCAAAGCGCGCCCAATGCCGCACGGCGTGCTCTCTGCGATGCAGTAGAATGGCTGCTCAGCGTTAGGCAAGAAAGCCTGCGTCCAGCGATTTTCGGCGCGCATGGCCGCGTAAAGCGCGTGCCCTGCCAGCGGAACCATCTGAGCCAATTCGTGCGCCATGTAAATATCGCGCTGCGTTTGCGCTAAAGCGCTCTCGGAAAGCACATAGTTCGGGCACAGCCGCATGCCGCGCAGCCGCGCCAAGCGCACTACACCAATTGCCAGCAAGCGCGCTAACCACACGCGATTCGGCACTGTGACCAGCAGAAAATCTATGTCATCTTGCGCATGATAAGCGCCGCGCACAGCCAGCGAGCCTGTCAGGGCGACCATGCGCACGAATGGCAGGTGCGCCAAGAGCTTGCCGTAAAAGCGTGCCACAGGCCACAGCGCCTGCGAAGCGGCTTCGCGGCTGCGCCGAACAGCGCTCAGCGCGGCGCGCCCGCGCAACGTCCAGAAGCCTTCGCAATATTCCACATAGCCTGCCAAGCGCGCCGAGCCGTGCAGCGCAGCCTGTACGCTCGGCAGGTCAGCGGCACAGCCAATCAAAAAGTGATGTATCTCGGCCTCTGTTAGCGCAAAATCGAAGATATCGGCGTAAAGCAAGGTGTGCAAAATGGCGCGCTCAAGCGCGGATAGGCTTTCCATAAATGGTTGTCCTGTAGGCGATCCGTTCACCTAAGTATACGTTGATCTTGAAAGCGCATGGTTGCTGAGCCGATTTACGCGCCTTGCCGAGCGCAGAAAATTGTCTCTGCTTTGTAGCGTGTTATAATCGCGGCCATGGCGCTTGATGAAAAGGACTCGGTCAAGTGGCAACACGCAGTCTGTTCTCGGATCATCGCACCGCGCGCCCGTTGATTGTGATCACGGTCGCTGTGCTATTGCTGATGGCACTGATCGGCTTTTTGACCTTCATCCCTGCAGGCGCGATCACCTCAGCTGCTCAGGAACGCTCAGCCGAGGCGCAACGCCTGCTGGCAGGCTCTTTGGCGCGGCGCATCGAGAACTTCTTCAACACCTATTCGAACGTGCTGATCAGCCTTGCCTCACGCCCTGCCATTCAAAGCGTGGCTGCCAGCCGCGAGACTGCGCTCAGCTTGCTGGAGGAAGCCGCCAAAGCCTCGAATGGCGAGATCAAGGCAATTGTGCGCCTGGCTCGCGATGGCTCGCCGCGCTACGCCTACCCACCTGAGTACAATCAGCGCATTCAGGCAGGGCAGGCGCTACCTTGGTCGGCTGATGCGGCCTGGATCAGCGATATTGTCAATGGCGGCGGCATTCAGTTCACACGCCGTTCCACAGGGCTTGGCGTCGCTTATTTATTGGTCACGCCCGTCAATACAGGGCTTGGCATCAACGAAGTTCTGGCCCTTGAGCTGGACTTGGTCGGCTATCTCAACAATTTCCTCAGCAGTGTCGATATCGGCAGGAGCGGGCAAATCTGGGTGCTGACCACAAGCGGTGTGCAGCTCTATAGCGCGCGCCCAGAGCCTGAATTCCGCGCAGGCACAGCTCAGATCGTCAATTTGACTGAGACAACCACGCTGACGGGCTATCCTTCGGCTGACCGCGAGGCTGTGGTAGCGCCTGTCTATACATCCTTCACCCAGAGCCGCACCAGCGTCGGCTCACTAGTGCTAGTCTTGAGCCGCACCTTCGAAGAGGCCAATCAAGTGGTGGCGGGCACGCTGCAGCTGATCGCGCTCTTCAGCTTTGGCGTGATCGCTTTTGTGGCGCTCTTCGGCTTGCTGGTCGGCGGCTTCTTGCTGGCCGAAGCCAATCGGCGGCGGCGCGAAGAAGGACGGCGCGAGACAGCCAACACGCTGCTGGATATCTCGCGGGCGCTCAATTCCAGCTTGGAGCTGAACACAGTCCTAGAGCGCATCTTGGCAAACTTGAGCAGCGTCGTCCGCTATGATAGCGCTTCGATCTTCTTAGTGGATGAAGACGCTCAGCAGTTTGAGATTGTGGCGGAAAGCGGCGCGCACCAGGCGACTCAAGCGCCACAGCGCCTGCCAATTGACGCCATCAAAGGCGCGCGCGAAGTCTTCGAGAAAAACGCGCCGATCGTCATTGCCGACTGCCTGAACGATCCGCGTTGGCAGGCGCTGCCGAACAGCCCGATTCGATCGTGGCTGGGCGTGCCGCTGCGCGTGCGCGATCAAGTGGTCGGTGTGCTGAACATCAACAGCCATCAGTTGAATAGCTATACCGAAGACGATGTGGCAGTGGCTGTCGCCTTTGCTGACCAGGCGGGCGTCGCTATTCAGAACGCACGCTCGCACGAGCTGCAGATTCGCGTCTACGAAGCTGAGCTAGAGACGGCGCGCGCCATTCAGACCAGCCTTTTGCCGCAGGAGCCACCGCCAATTCCGCAAGTGCAGATCGCGGCGCGCTCGATACCGGCGCGTCAAGTCAGCGGCGATTACTATCAATACTTCGTGTTGCCAAACGGCAAGCTGGGCGTTGCTGTCGGCGATGTGAGCGGCAAAGGTATACCGGCTGCGCTGCTGATGGCGGTCATCACTACAGCCCTGCGCGATGAGATTCTGCGCGCCGATTCGCCCTCAGGCTTGCTGAGCGAACTCAATCAGCGCCTGCTGGAACGTATGCGCCAGAACCAAATGAACAGTGGCTTGCTGATCACCATCTTCGATCCGCACACACAGCGGGCCGAGATCGCCGCTGGCGGCATGCTCGCGCCTTATGTGCGCACCAACGGACAGTCAGCGCGCTGGCAAGAGATCGAGGTGAGTGGCTATCCGCTAGGCGCGGCAGAGCACGTTTCCTACAGAGCCGAATCGCTCACTCTGATGCCTGAGTCGCTCATTGTCTTCGTGACAGACGGCGTGATCGAAGCCAAGGATCGCAATGATAACTTGTTCGGCTTTGAGCGCTTTGAAGCCCTGCTAGCGGCGCAACCGCCTGAGGCTAGCGCCGATCAGATCGCTGATAGCATCCTGGCCGCTGTTCACGCACACCTCAATGGGCAAGAAGCGCAGGATGATATCACTGTTGTGGTCTTGAAGACCTTACCACAAGCGCGCTAGGAGAGAAAATCGGCATGAAAAAGCGAGTGAGTCAAGCCTGGCTGTGGATCCTGCTGCTAGTGGTGAGCTGTGCAGCGCCTGCGCCAACAGCAACGCCTGCGCCGACGCTGCGCAGCGATTTCCGCGTGGCTGTGGTGCTGAACGCGGAAGGCACTATCCGTGATGGCACCTTCAACGAATACGCCTACGTTGGCGCTTCGCAAGCAGGGCGCGATTTCAATCTAGAAGTCGCTTACCGCGAGACGGTTGAGGACAAAGATTATCCGATTGCGATCAGCGCCATGATCGAAAGCGGCTACAATATCATCGTGACAGTCGGCTTTCAGATGCAAGAGGCGACAGTGACCGCAGCCGTGAATCATCCGCAAGTCTATTTCATCGGCGTGGATCAACTTGCGCCTGAGGCGCCTGCCAACTTCGTCGGCATTCAGTTCGCTGAGGATCAAGCAGGCTTTCTGGTCGGCGCTTTGGCGGGCATGATGACCAAGACGAATGTGGTGGGCGTGGTAGGTGGCGTGGAAATTCCGCCTGTGCAGCGCTTTGTGCGCGGTTTCGTCAACGGCGCGCGCTACGTCAATCCACAAGTGACGGCCTTGAGCGTCTACACGACCAGTTTCGCCGATCCTGCACAAGGGCGCGAGCAAGCCGATGCCATGATCGTGCAGGGCGCTGACGTGATCTTCGGCGCAGGCGGCCTGACAGGCTCTAGCGCAATCGTCCATGCTGCAGCGCAAGGCAAATACGTCATCGGCGTCGATCAGGATGAGTTCCGCACTACCTTTGCCAGCGGCAAGGATGCCGACCGCATCTTGAGCAGCGCTGTCAAGCGCGTGGATACAGGCGTCTACACTGCCATTCGTAACATCGTCGAGCGGACTTTCAGCGGCGGCACACTGACCTTGACTGCGGCAAGTTGCGGCGTCGCCTATGCGCCTTTCAACGCCGCCTCGAGCGCCGTGCCTGATTCAGTCAAGGCACGCCTAGAGGCCATTTGGCGCGCCTTGGCAGGCGGCACCTTGCAAACGGGCGCTGCCAACGAAGGCGATACGCCGCCTGAGCCGCTGGCGCCCGGCGCCTTGCCGCCTATCGCTGAGAATGCGCCGCGCCTGAGCGACTGCGCGCGCAGCTGAGTTCAGTATTCATGAGTCCGTCCCTATCTGAAGGAGAGCCTTTGGCTGTGAGTGAGCAACGACCGATCAAAAGCGTTGAAATTTACCTGCCCAGCATCTTGGGCTACGAGAAGATCGCGCGCAACGCGGCAGCGGCCATTGCCCAAGAGATGGGCTTCAGCGAAGATCGCATCGAAGACCTGCAGACCGCTGTCGCTGAAGCCTGCATGAATGCCATTGAGCATGGCAATCGCTCTGAGCGCAGCGCCAAAGTAACCGTGCTGCTGACGGCAGCCGAATCGGGCGAGCTGGAGGTGAAAGTGACCGACGAGGGGCACACGCCGCTGCCCGATGAGCGCCCGCAGCCGGGCTCAAGCGCCGATCATCGCGGCTGGGGCATGTTCTTCATCGAGCAGCTGATGGACAAAGTCGAGTTCTCGCGCCTGCCTGAAGGCGGCAATTCAGTGCGCATGGTCATTTATCTAACGCCCGAGCGCGCTCAGGGCGATCAAGGCGCGGCTGCTTCGCAAGAGGCGCCGCCAAGTGCTGAGTAGCCCTGCTTGCCTTTTCACAGATGAATCTCTGTTCAATTTGCCTAAGTCGGCGTCAATTTGATTGACGCCCGCTCACAAACGTTGTATAATCCTTTTAGAAAGTTCTGAAAATTACAAGCGCGTTGGCGGTCTAGCGTAGTAGCAGGCGCAGGCGCTTGCCGATGACGTGCTGTTGGCATAGAAGTGTGTGCTGGATAGCCCTGCGAGAAAGAGGTCGAGCGATGAACTACGCAAAAGCGTTGCAAGCCGTTGAGCAGCTGATGATGGAGACGGTTGAGAGCGAAGTTGAGGTGCTGCGCGACGCTAGCCGCCATATTTTAGCCGCTGGTGGCAAGCGCATGCGTCCGCGCATGACGCTCTTGGCCTACGAGGCTGTTGGCGGCACCGACATGGATGCCGTCTTGCCAGTGGCAGCCGCTGTTGAGCTGGTGCATACAGCCACGCTCGTCCACGATGACATCAACGATCATGGCCTGATGCGGCGCGGTCGGCAGACCATCAACGCCATCTGGGGACGGACGTTCGCGCTGCTGACTGGCGACTTCTTGTTCACCAAAGTCTATACCCTGATGGCGCCCTATGGCGATCTGAACGTCATCTTTGCGCAGATGACCTCAGAATTGGTGGAAGGCGAGACCTTACAAGCGGCTGCAGCCAAAGAAGGCAAACTCAACCGCGAAATCTATGCGCGCATCATCGCCAAGAAGACGGCATCGCTCTTCGCAGGGGCAGCGAAGCTCGGCGCCAAGCTGGGCAACGGCACGCCACAGCAAGTCGAGGCGCTCTACCAATACGGCTTCCATCTCGGCCTGGCCTTCCAGATCGTGGACGATATCCTCGACTTGATCGCCGATAGCCAGCGCTTGGGCAAGACAGCGGGCCTTGATTTGGCGCAGGGCAAGGGCTTTGCAGTGGCTGTGGCAGGCAATGGCCACGGCACCACGGTCGCCGTGGCTGAAGAGCCAACTGAAGATGCTGGCGCTGCTCTCAAGCGCAAGCTCCTGGAAGGCAACTATATTCAGGAAGGCCGTCAGCAGGCGCGCCAATTGGCGGCGCTTGCCAAGCAGCAGCTGGAATCCCTGCCGCCTTCTGCAGCGCGCGACGAGCTTGCGCGCCTGACCGAAGCCGCTGTCGAGCGCGAATACTGATCACCTCAACCGATCTTAGGCTAAAGCGTGGTGCCGCACAGCCCATCAGTGTGCGGCACTTGTGATCTGACTAGGCTTTGCGCAAGGGCTGCACGTTCAAAGGACGGTTGCCGAGCGCCGCTTCAATTGCCTGCAGCACATCATCGCTCAGCTTGAGATCGGCGGCTTTCAAATTCTCTTCCAGCTGGCTGACCTTAGTGGCGCCCATGATGGCGCTAGAGACGCCAGGATGGCGCAGCGTCCAAGCGAGCGCAAGCTGCGAGCGCGTCACGCCCAGATCATCGGCGATCTGCTTCAGGTTGCGCACGCGCTGGACGTTCTCCTCGGTCATCATGCGCTCGCGCGCCCATTCCTCACGCGCAAAGCGCGAGTCAGGCGGCACGCCATCGTCATATTTACCCGTCAACATGCCGAAGGCAAGCGGCGACCACAACACCAAGCCCATGCCCAGCTGAGAAGCAGTCGGTAGGATATCTGTCTCAAAATGCTCACGGTAGAGCATCGAGTATTGCGGCTGCTCTACCTGCGGCGGATACAAACCATAGCGCTCGCACAGCGCGTAGGCCTCGCGCAACTGTGCGCCCGTCCAAACCGATGTTCCCCAATACAAGACTTTGCCCATGCGGATCAGGTCATCCATAGCGCGGATAGTCTCGATCATAGGCGTCTCAGGATCAGGGCGATGGCAGAAGTAGATGTCGACGTAATCCGTGCCAAGCCGCTTGAGCGATTTATCAATGCTCTCGAAGATGTGCTTGCGCGAGAGTCCGCGATCGTTGACGTCATCGCTCATCGCCCAAAAGACTTTGGTGGCGATCACCAAGGTGTGGCGCGGAAATTGCTTCAGCACAGCGCCCATCTGCTCTTCAGCTTTGCCCAAGCCGTAGACATCGGCCAAATCGAAGTAGTTGACGCCATTTTCATAGGCGAACTCGACCACGCGCCGCGCTTCATCCTCAGCGACCTTGCCTTCGCCATAGTTGATCCAGCCGCCGAAGCTCAGCACGCTGACCTTCATGCCGGCAGAGCCTAGTCTTCTATAATGCATGGCACACTCCTCAGGTTATCTTCAGAATAGCTGTGGCAATTATACCTATCTGCGCCATGTAAGCCATGCTGAGCGCGGCTTAGCCCGCAGCGCCATTCTGATCAGCAAAATAGCGTTGAATTTCCTCGAGCGCTTGCCGATATTGGGCAAGCAAATCCTCATCGCTGCCTTTGAAGCGGCGCAGCGTCTGCAAGGCGCAGGTTGGGCAGCCGCGCATGGCGCGGAAGCTATCGGTCTCGCAGGTCAGGCAGCCGTTCAGGCGGATCATCAGCAGCATCAGCGCCAAAGTGCGCGGATCATCTTCAGGCGCGCCTGCCAAGCTGTTGATCAATGCACGCCAGGCCTCGCCGCGCACTTGGCTGAGCAGCGGAATGGCGTGGTAAGGGAACAACAGTTCATTGCGCGTATACATGGCATGCTCCGTCAACGCGAATGCCGATACGCGCATTGTAACACGCTTTGGCAGAGCGCGCCCTGCTCAGAATTGACCGAGCAAGACAGGACGGATGCGCTCCATTGCCCAGTCAATTTCCTCGCGCTTGATGACGAGCGGCGGCGCAAAACGCACGGTATGCACGTGCGTCTCTTTGGAAAGCACGCCGCGGTCGCGCAGCGCCTCAACAAAACGGCGTGCGCCGCCTGCCTCAGGCTTCATCTCCACGCCGATCAGCAAGCCGCGTCCGCGCACTTCTTTGATCAGCGGGCTATTGATCGCCTCAAGCTGCTCTTTGAAGTACGCGCCCATGATCGCCGCATTTTCGGGCAGCTTCTCCTCGACGATCACAGCGAGTGCGGCACGCGCCACAGCTGCCGCCAACGGATTGCCGCCAAAGGTGCTGCCATGATCGCCCGGCTGGAAGACGCCCATGATCGGATCGTCAGCGAGCACTGCAGAGACGGGATAGAAACCGCCTGAGAGCGCCTTGCCCAAGATCAAGATATCGCCGCGCACGCCTTCGTAATCCTGCACGAAGAGCTTGCCGCTGCGGCCCAGGCCCGTCTGAATTTCATCGTTGATGAACAGCACATTGTGGCGCTTGCAGATCTCAGCGACGCGCCGCAAGTAGCCTTCAGGCGGCACGATCACGCCATTCTCGCCTTGAATCGGCTCGACAAGGAAGGCGACTGTGTTCGGTGTGATCGCCGCTTCCAGAGCCTCGGCATCGCCGTAGGGCACGCTGATGAAGCCGGGCGTCAGCGGGCCGAAGCCTTCTTTGTATTGTGGCTCGCTGCTGAAGCTGATGATTGTAGTCGTGCGCCCATGGAAGTTGCCTTCGCAGACGATGATCTCTTGCTTGCCATCTGGCACGCCCTTGACCTTGTAGCCCCACTTGCGCGCCAACTTGATCGCTGTCTCCACGGCTTCGGCGCCGCTGTTCATCGGCAGAACGCGCTGATAGCCCGTCAGCTCGACCAGCGCCTTATAGAACAAGCCGAGCTGATCGTTGCGGAAGGCGCGCGCCGTCAGCGTGACCCGATGCGCCTGATCGATCATCGCCTTGAGAATCCGCGGATGGGCATGCCCTTGGTTGACGGCTGAGTAAGCGCTCAGGCAATCCAAATAGCGCTTGCCTTCCACATCTGTCACCCAGACGCCTTGCGCCTCGTGAATGACCACGTCAATTGGATGATAGTTGTGCGCGCCGTAGCGCTCCTCCAGATCGATGAAGTATTCGGCGGTTTGTTCGAGTACATTCTTTTGCATGGCTCTCGTCCTATCAGCACAAAGTGGATTATATATAATATACCACAAAAGCGCGCGTTCGTGGCGTGGCTAGGCGCGGCTATATTGCGCCGCGATCGAGACGGTTTGGTAGTGAACGGCAACGGTCTCTTCCACGCGCTTGGCGTAGCCGCCAGCCATAGCAATTGCCACAGGCAAGCCCGCCTGACGGCAAGCGCTCAGCACCATGTGATCGCGCCTGGCTAAACCTGCCAAGCTGACTTTGAGCTTGCCCAGGCTATCGCCTTCGTAGGGATCGGCGCCGGCAAGGTAGATGGCGAAATCAGCGTTGGCGCGCCTGAGCGATTCGCGCAGGCCGTAGTCCAATGCCGCCAGATAAGCTTCATCAGTCGTGCCATCAGGCAAGCCGATATCCAGATCGCTTTGCTGCTTCTGGAACGGGTAGTTGTTCTGGCCATGAATTGAGAAGGTAAAAATGCTCGGATCGTCGTGCAGGATCGCTGCAGTGCCATCACCTTGGTGGACGTCACAGTCTATGATCACGACGCGGCGCGCCAAGCCTTCGGCTTGTAGCGTTCGTGCGGCGATGGCTGCATCGTTGAAGACGCAATACCCGCCGCCGCGATCTCTGAAAGCATGATGCGTGCCGCCTGCCAAATTGACCGCCACGCCATCTTCTAGCGCCGCATAGCAGGCTTCAACGGTCGCGCCGCTGCTGCGCCGCGAGCGCTCGACCATAGCGGGCGTCCATGGGAAGCCGATGCGCCGTATCTCTTGGGCTGTCAACTCGCCCTTCTGGACGCGCTGCACGTAGGCAGGGTCGTGAGCGCGCAGCAGCTCAGCATCAGTGGCGGCGTGCGGCACACGCAAATGCTCAGGCGCGATCACGCCTGTCTCCAGCAAGCGCTGGCGCAAAAGGCTATATTTTGCCATTGGGAAGCGATGCCCTTGCGGCAAAGGGAGCACAAAAATATCTGTGTAAAAGGCGCGCATAGCCAAAATTTTACGCTAGCCTGTGTTGCATGCCAAATGACTCTTGCAAAAAACGCGCCTTCTGCGAAACTTATCCACGTTCATCGAGGAACGAGGCTTATACGCATGACACGATTGGTGATCGTCGAATCGCCGACCAAAGCCAAGACCATCAGCGCCTTCCTGCCGAAAGGCTACAGAGTCGTCGCTAGCATGGGCCATATCCGCGACTTGCCCGAATCGGCGAGCGAGATTCCAGCTGCCTACAAAGATAAGGATTGGGCGCGGCTCGGCGTGGACGTGGCGAACGACTTCACGCCACTGTACGTGATCTCGGCGCGCAAACGCAAAGTGGTGCAGGCGCTCAAGGAAGCCCTCAAAGATGCCGAAGAGCTGATCCTGGCCACAGATGAGGATCGCGAAGGCGAGAGCATCGGCTGGCATCTGCTGGAAGTGCTCAAGCCGAAGGTGCCTGTGCGGCGCATGGCCTTCCACGAGATCACGCCTGAGGCGATCCAAGCAGCCTTGCGCCATCCGCGCCAAGTGGACATGCAGCTAGTGCGCGCTCAGGAGACGCGCCGCATTCTGGATCGGTTGGTAGGTTACACAGTCTCGCCGCTGCTGTGGAAGAAGATCGCCGTCGGTCTCTCGGCTGGGCGCGTGCAATCGGTAGCTGTGCGCTTGTTGGTTCAGCGCGAGGAAGAACGCCGCCTGTTCCGCTCTGCCACATACTGGAATTTACGCGCCACGCTCAGCGCGCCTGCACAACCTGAGCTAACTTTCGAGGCGCTTCTGCAGAGCGTCGGCGAAAAGCGCGTGGCGACCAGCAAAGATTTCGACGATCGCACAGGCCAGCTCATCAAGGGCAAGCGCAACCTGCTGCGCTTAGACGAAACAGCTGCCAGAGCGCTCGCAGCGCGCCTGCTCAAAGGCACTTGGCGCGTTGCTGAGCTGAGTGAACGTCAGCAGCGGCAAGCGCCGCCGCCGCCTTTCACTACCTCGACCTTGCAGCAAGAGGCGAATCGCAAACTGCGCCTTTCCGCAAAGCAGACCATGCAGATCGCGCAGAAGCTCTACGAAGAAGGCTACATCACCTACATGCGCACTGACTCAGTGCATCTCTCAGCTGAGGCCATTCAAGCGGCGCGCCGCGCCATCGCAGACCGCTATGGCGAGCCGTTCCTCAGCCCCAAGCCGCGCCAGTACGCTACGAAGAGCAAAAATGCGCAAGAGGCGCACGAAGCTATCCGCCCTGCAGGCAAGCACATGCGCACCGCCGAGCAGCTCGGCCTGAGCGGCATTGAAGCAGCGCTCTACACTTTGATCTGGACGCGCACTATCGCCTCGCAAATGGCCGATGCACAGATCGTCACGCTCACAGCTATCATCCAAGCGGAAGAGGCGCGCTTTCAGGCGAATGGACGCCGTATCGAGTTCCCAGGCTTCTTGCGCGCTTATGTAGAAGGCTCTGACGACCCTGAAGCGGCGCTTCAAGATCGCGAGATGCTCCTGCCGCCGCTACAAGTCGGCGATCTGCTCACCTGCCGCCAACTCGATCCACTCAAGCACGAGACTCAGCCGCCGCCGCGCTACACTGAGGCCTCGCTCGTCCAAACCCTGGAGCGCGAAGGTATCGGCAGGCCCAGCACCTACGCTTCTATCATCAGCACTATTCAAGAGCGCGGCTATGTCGTCAAGCAGGCCAATCAGCTCATCCCGACCTTCACGGCCTACAGCGTCAACCGCCTGCTAGAGACGCATTTCCCCGAGCTTGTGGATACGCAATTCACAGCGCGCATGGAGCAGACGCTGGACGATATCGCTGAAGGCAACGCCGACTGGCTGCCCTATCTCAAAAATTTCTACTGCGGCGAGAACGGCTTGGAGAAGCAAGTCGAGCGCAAGGCGCAAAGCATCGATCCGCGTGAGCTCTACGCGCTGAGCTTAGAATCGCTCAAGGCATACGTGCGCATTGGCAAATATGGCGCCTATCTTGAGCAAGCTGCAGCGCCAGAGCCACTGCGCGCTTCCTTGCCGCCCGATCTACCGCCTGCTGAGCTGAACGAAGCGACGGCACAGCGCTTGCTGCAGCAGAAAGCCAGCGGCGGCAACTTGCTCGGCTATCATCCGCAGACGGGCGCGCCGATTTACTTGCTAGAAGGTCCATATGGCAAATATGTCCAGCTGGGCGAGAGCGATGAAGGCGCTAAGCCGAAACGCGCTTCCTTGCTCAAGGGCATGCGCCCAGAGCAGGTCACATTGGATGTGGCGCTTGGCTTGCTGAGCTTGCCACGGACACTCGGCGCGCATCCACAGACGGGCAAGCCGATCAGCGCAGGCGTCGGGCGTTTTGGCGCGTATGTGCGCCACGGC
>RFIM01000106.1 GCA_003695215.1 Chloroflexota bacterium | reverse complement strand
GCCCAGGCCTGAGTATTTGCTGATCAACATGGCAGGCGGGCGCGTGGCAGTTGGCTATTTGCGCATCAACGAGACCAAGCTGGATATTCTGCGCCATGTGTTGGACATAAACAAAGTGCGCGGACGCGATCAGGCGCTGATGAAATTGCTCAACAAGCGGCACAAAGAACGCGTTTTGGAAGTGGTCTTATCCGATTTTCCATTGCCTGAGGCGCAAATGCGCAAGCGGCTGCATCGATCCTTTTTCAGTGAGCGCTCTGAACATGGCTTGGTGCTGATCGTGCCACGACCTGAGTCGTTGAAGTTCGAGATCGATAGCGCAATCGGTCGAGCGCGCGAGGCGCGCCGCGTCGCTGAGCAAGGCGAGCGCGATCCGTTGGCGGCCTTCCGCCCGACGCGGTCAGGATGATGGAAAGCGAGCATGGCGCGTCTACGGGTGCCTAGCCTAGTTGATGTTCACGTCCACTTGCGCGAGCCGGGCGGCGAACACAAGGAAGATTTTGAAAGCGGCACGCGCGCTGCCCTAGCAGGCGGCATCACGGCTGTCTTAGCGATGCCGAACACACAGCCGCCGCTGATCGACTCGCAGAGCCTTGCCCTTGCGGAGCGCGCAGCTGCGCAACGCGCCTGCTGCGATTACGGCATCTATCTAGGCGCTTGCGCGCAAAACATCACCTTCGCTGCTGAGCTTGCGCCGCGGGTGTGCGGCTTGAAGTGCTACCTGAACGACACTTTCGGCACGCTGCGCATTGATGCCGACGATCTGCGCACAGTGCGCGAGCATTTTGAGCGCTTTCCAAAAGATCGTCCCATCGTCTGCCATGCCGAAGGGCAAATGGCAGCTAGCGCGATTCTGTGCGCGCACTTGGCTAATCGCAGTGTGCATATCGCCCATGTCAGCCGTGCCGATGAGATCGCCCTGATCCGCGAAGCTAAAGAGCGCGGCATCGCCGTGACTTGCGAAGTCTGCCCGCAGCATCTGTTCCTCAGCCAGGCTGATATACCGCGTCTTGGCAAAGGGCGCGCTGAAGTGCGCCCGCGCTTGGCAACGCCCGCTGACCAAGCAGCGCTCTGGGCGAACATGGCCTACATCGACTGCATTGCCACTGATCATGCGCCGCACTTGCTGCCTGAAAAAGAGAGCCACTCGCCGCCACCAGGCTTTCCAGGCTTGGAGACGTCCTTCGCGCTCATGCTGACAGCTGTGCATGACGGAAGGCTGACTCTAGAAGACGTGCTAGAGCGCATGGCGCACACGCCACGACGTTTGTTCGGCATCCCTGAGCCCGAGCAGACTTGGATCGAAGTGGACACAGACGTGGTCTGGCATCCAAGCGGCGAGCGCATGTTCTCTCGGGCCGCTTGGACGCCCTTCGAAGGCTGGACGCTGCGCGGACGCGTTGAGGCGGTCATCTTGCGCGGCGTCGAGGTCTATCGCGGCGGAATCAGCTACGCTGTAGCAGGCACTGGGCGTAACCTGGCTCCAGCGCACTGCGCCTGAGGCGCTACGCCCTCGGCGCGTAGATGCGGAAGTTGCCGCTCAGCTGCAAAAGCGCCATCATGTAGAGCATGTTATCGTAGTAACGGTAACGTCCTTCGGTCAGCGGCGCATTCCAGAAAGCGCGCACAAACTCCCACCGAATCGGATCAGTAGCAGCTAAGGCAGCTGTGGCGTTCATGGCGATGAGCGCCAAAGAAGTGTAGCGTGGCGGCACTGACGTGCCATCTAGCGTGTAGACCGACGGATAGTTGCTCAGGCCTTTCTGATAGAAGAAGCGCAACAAGCGATTGCTCTGCTCGACTTGCCAAGCATCAGCGGCAAACCAGGCATAGTCAAGCGCGACCAACATCGCGCAGCGCCAAGCATCCGCGCCGAAAAGCTCGCCATAGCCTTCCCAGACTTTAGGCGTGCCGTCAAAGTTGGCGTAATTCGGCATCAGCCCTGTCTGTGGATGCGCTGTACGCCGCCAGAAGGCGCGGCTGGCCTTGGCGATTTGCAGCCAACGCGCCTGATCGCGCTCAGCCCAGCGCGCCCATAGCTCATAGAAATGCGGCGCGTGATAAGATGGATTGGTGAAACGGCTCATTCGCCCGCGGCGCGGACTGAAGACGACCAGATCGGTCTCAGGATCGAACATGGTCGTTAGAATTTGGCTGCTCTGATGCTTATGCAGCATCTCGTGCAGCAGCGCATTGGCCTCAGCTTGGTAGTTGAAAATGCCTTCGCCGTTACCCCAGCGCGCTGCAGCGAAGAAAAGCGCCGTCACGAACCACGTCTCTGCATCAGGCGCAGCATCGTAGCTCAGGCGCGTGCCATCTGTAGCGTGCTTCCACGAGAAGTAGCCCCGATAGCGCGGATCAGTGTGGTACATATACGTCCGCGCCCATTTCCAGAGCCGCTTGAATTCCTCTTGCTTATTCAGTTGCACAGCGATCATCATGCCATACGACATGCCTTCGCTATGGACAAAGCCTTGATTGACGTCCAAGATGTACGCCATATCCTCGCCGACTGGGAAATAAACGCGCTCTGTCTCAGGATCGCCATAGAAGAGCGCTTGCCAGACTTGCTCGATGCGGCGCTGAATCTCAGCCTGCGAAATGCCCAGCTCAGCCAGCAGGTTTGGATACTCGCGGCTGAAGAAGGCACCACCTTTGCCATCTGCAATTGCCTCGACTTCCGCAGTTGCCTGCGCCGCACTGATCACTTGCAGCGGCGATGCCATGAATGCACAGATGATGAGAGCGCTCCCAAGCCTGCGTAGCCATTTCGATGCTGTGTAGGACATCTTGCTTTCTCCTGCTTCGATGCTCGATCTCCGCGTCTAAGCATAGCAGCATCCTTTAAGGCGATCTATCACAAAGATATTACGCATTTCAAACAATCGTGCCGCTATGCAGAGCCCGCCTGAAGTCGGCGCGCTTCTCAACACGGCACTCTAGGAACATCTGTTGCAGCAACGCCTTCATCTGTTTATCATTGGGCAAGGTTTGACACGATCTATAACTGCTCATGATTTCTGAAGACGTAAAGCAGAAACTAGAGAATATCGCCAACAACAAGCGGCAATCGGCGCGCCTGCGCAACGATCCTGAGAGCTACCTGCGCGAAGTGCTGCGCGAAGCCAAGCAGGCGAACTTGCATACGGCCCTGCCTGTAGAGCAGATCGAAGCGCTGACTGCTGAGCATTGGCTGCTGCCGTTGGCGCGCAACAGCCGCGCCGAATATCCGTTGAACGTGATTGAGATCGCCTCGCAACGCCGCAATCATCGCCTGATTCTCAAGCTGCTGCAGCATCCTGATCCAATCATGCGCATCAACGCCGCAGAGAACTTCCAGATTCTCTATGCCATGATTGACGGCTACTTCGATGAGGCCTCAGCGCTAGTCAACCAAATCCTGCTGTTGCCGACGGAGATACCAGAAGTCAAGTATGCGCTCCTGCGCGACGCAGGGCGCACCTCGCGGCGCGGCTTGCCACGCGAGATCGCCGATACAGCGCGCCGCCTGATCCACGATCCTGACGCTGGCGTCAGCTATCATGCGCTGCGCCTGCTCTCTTACTTGCACGACGTGCGCGATTGGCGCGCCGTGCTTGATCGCATGCTCACGCTCGTCGGCGATGAAGACGAAGTCAGCGAATATTTCCTGGCTGCAGGCGTCGAGTACCTTGAGGTGATGATTCCGATCGAGCCTGCCGTGGTCGAATGGCTCAAGACGCTCATCGAGACCTACCCACCGACTCATCGCGCCGTAGAGGCGCTGCAATACTATGTGCGCCACAATCCTGAGGCAGCGTTGCAGGCAGGCTTGATCAATCGCCGTGAATACCGCGAGCTGACAGGTCAGTAGCGCGCAGCAAGCGCGCTGAGTTGCCGACGATGCCGATATCAGGGATGGATTGCGCTGCTGCGGCCAGCACGGGCGGCAAAAGGCCCAGGGCCGCTAAAGTCAGTCCAATCAGGTTGTAGATCGCTGTGAAGCCGATGTTCAGGTACACTACGCGCATGGTGCGCCGCGCCAGGCGGAAGATTTGCGGTAGCATGCGCCAATTTTCACTCATTAAGGTCACTTGCGCGGCCTCAATGGCGATAGGTGAGCCAGCTGCACCCATCGCTATGCCAACGTCGGCTTGCGCTAGGGCAGGTGCGTCGTTCACACCGTCGCCTATCATCACAACAGTGTGTCCCTTTGCCTGATATTCGCGCACAATGCGGATTTTGTCCTCAGGCAGCAAATTGGCGCGGAATGGAAGCCCTAGCGGCCCACAGAGTGCCTGCGCCGCCTGGGCGTTGTCGCCTGTCAACAGCTCGATATGGCGAACGCCAAGTTGGCGCAGCGCTGCCAGCGCAGCTGGCACTTCAGGGCGCAGTGTGTCGGCGGCTGCCAAGATGCCGATGACCTGATCGCCGCGCGCCACGTATAGCAACGCCTTGCCTTGCTCAGCCAGCGCGCTTGCTTGCGGCAACATGCCGCCGACTAGGCGCGCATTGCCGACGGCGATCGGCTGACCTTCAACTGTGGCGCGCACGCCCATACCCGCTATGGCTTCAAACGTCTTAGGCTCAGGCACCTCCAAGGCGCGCGCTGCAGCTGCGGCGCGCACGGCAGCAGCCAATGGATGCTCAGAATAGCGTTCGGCCGCTGCAGCGAGGCGCAAAATTTCTGCTTCAGGCACATCGGCTAGCGCGATCACATCGGTCAGGCACGGCTTGCCGAGCGTGAGCGTGCCTGTTTTGTCAATCAGCAGCACGTCGGCGCGCGCCAAAGCCTCGATATACTTGCCGCCCTTGATCAGGACGCCGCGCTTGGCGCTTGCGCCGATGCTGGCCAACATGGCGATAGGCGTCGCCAGTGCGAAAGAACAAGAACACGCCACAACCAGCACAGCTGCTGCTGCTAGCGCATTGCGGCTGAGCAGCAAGGTGAGCGCCGCGATGCCTAGTACGAATGGCAGGTAATAGCTTGCGAAACGATCGGCGATGCGCTGAATATCGGCGCGATGCGCTTCAGCTTCTTCCACCAGCCTGATGATGCGCCCGAAAGTGCTTTCCTCGCCAACAGCTGTGACACGCACGCGCAAGTAGCCTTGCTCAATCAAGGTAGCCGCGTAGACCTGCGCGCCGATGCTCACCTCAACAGGCAGCGATTCGCCCGTGATCGCCGCCTGATTGACTGTGGCGTGCCCATCACAGACGACGCCGTCGGTCGGAATGGCCTCGCCAGGTCGGACGATCACTTCATCGCCGACCTGCACAGCGCCGATCGGCACGACTTGCTCTGCGCCAGCGCGCCACAAGCGTGCTGTCTGCGGTGCCAAGGCTGTCAAATCTTTCACAGCGCGCCGCGTGCGCTCTGCAGTCATCCGCTCAATAGCCGTGCCGACGTACATCAAGAATACGACCACGCCTGCAGTCGCCCATTCGCCTACGATCAGCGCCGCAGCCATGCCGAGACTCATCAGCGTATGCGCAGTGATCTGGCGCTGCCAGGCCGCGCGAAGCACATTCCGCAAGATCGGCGCCGCTGCCAGCAGCACGCCCATTGTGCCTATCGGATACGGTACAAGCGCCGTCAGCCTCTCGAAGAAACCGAGCCACTCGCCAATCACTACGATGAACAGCACTAAGCCGATCACGATGCCAAAGAGCATCAAAATGCGCCGCGTGAACGCGCTTGCTTGCCCTTGCCGATGCTCCGAATCGGTCAGCGGCACGCTATAGCCCGCTTGTTGCACAGCTGCGCGCAAGCGCTCCAAACTCACACGCTCAGGATCGAGCGCTACACGCGCTTTCTGGCTGCTCAGGAAGACGTCCACAGCTCGCACGCCATCCAAAGCAGCTATGGCTCTTTGGACGTGCAGTGTGCATTCATGGCAATCCATGCCTTGAATCGGCATTTCGACGATCGATAATGACATCGCTCACCTCATATAATTGAATGCGCATGTTTTCATGAACTGAGTCTATCAAGGCTCAAGCCTGTTGTCAAGCGAGCGCGCTTGCGCTAGAGTCAGCTTGTAAATGTAGCTGCTAAAGATTTTGGCGCCTTGAGCATCAACTTGCGCTCAAGGCAGTATAGATGAGGAGTGCTTTACAAATGCTTTCTTTCACACCGACCGATGAGCAGCAAATGCTCATGGATGCCATCACCAAGCTCGCGGCCGCTGATGTGCGCGCTCACGCGCATGATGCTGATGAAGAGGACGCTTTCCCGCCTGAGATTCTTCAAAAGGGCTGGGAACTCGGCATTCTGCCCGCCAGCATCCCAGAAGCGTATGGCGGCTTCGGCGAATACAGCGCTCTGACGAACGTCCTGGCAGCTGAGACTTTGGCTTGGGGCGATCTGGCTTGGGCAATGGCAGTCATGCTGCCTGCTACAGTTGCCAATCCTGTTTACCTCAGCGGCACAGAAGAACAAAAGCAGCGTATCCTGCCGCAAATCGCCGCTGCAGAGACCTTGCCGTACTTTAGCACGGCGCTCTTGGAAGCAGGCATCAGCTTCGATACACATGCGTTGCGCACTATTGCCAAGCGCGAAGGCGATCACTACACGATCAGTGGCGAGAAGTGCTATGTGCCTTTCGCACCTGAGGCACAAATGCTCTTGGTCTATGCGCAGGATAGCGAGACGGGCAAAGTGGACGGCTACTTGATCGAGCGCGGCGCCGAAGGCCTGATGGTGACGCAGCGCGAAAAGCTTATGGGCATCCGTGCCCTGCCGACCTACCGCGTTCAGCTGAACAATGTGCGTCTCAGCGCTGAGTCCAGGCTTGGCGGCGAGGCAGGCACGCGCTACGAGCGCATCCTGAGCCATAGCCGCACTGCGCTAGCCGCTCTAGCTGTTGGTGTGGCGCGCGCCGCCTATGAGTATGCCCGCGATTACGCCAAGACGCGTGTGCAGTTCGGCGTGCCCATTGCGCAGAAGCAGTCCATCGCCTTCATGCTGGCTGAGATGGCCATTGAAGTGGACGCGGCGCGCATGATGACTTGGGAAGCAGCTTGGCAGCTGGATAACGATCCGAGCGGCGACCACACGGCTGAGAGCTATATGGCCAAAGAATATGCTGCCAAAGCTGCGCTGTTCGTCACTGACTGCGCTGTGCAGACGCTCGGCGGGCACGGCTATATCCGCGAGCATCCTGTTGAGCGCTGGTTACGCAACGCGCGCGGCTTCACGGCCTTCGAAGGCTTGGCGAGCATCTAGCCGCGCAGCAGCTCTTGATCTTCGTCGTCCAGCATGCCGCGAGTCACGTTAGCAGGCACGTCCAGATCGACTGGCAAGCCGGCTATCGTCTCAGGCTCACTCAGCTCAATGCGCTGCACAGCGACGATCTTATTGAGCGTTGGCACGAAGAAGACATTGTAGTAGCCGTAGGCTGCTGAGAGCGCTTCGTACTGCTCTCGATCTATGCGGAACTCGCGGTCGGCAATGGCGAGCCGATAGGCAGCCTGGTAGCCGAAAACAACGCCGCGTTGCACAGGTTGGAAGTCATCCGGCAGTGGTGGCTGATAGGGCATCATGCCGTAGGCGAGATGAATCATACCGCTGACCTTGCTAACTGTACGCGCGCTCAAGGCGGATTCAGTCGTGCCAACTGTGAAAACAAAGGCGATGACCGCGGGCGCGATCAGGCAGCTGAGCAGCAGCAACAGCTCGCTTGCAGTGGCGCGAAAGGAGAGCAACGCCAAAAAGCCGATGATCGCCAAGGCACCGACGACCAAGTAGAGTATCTGGTAGGCTTCCTGACGCAGCCGTGCTATTTGCGCTTCAGAGAGCTTACCTTGCATGTTTTGTTTCAGATCGGCGTCTGTGAAGTTGAAAGCGCGTTCGAGCTGACTCTCGCGCTTTGGTTTTTCATATGGGATCATGAGCCATTTCCGTGTATAGTCAAGCTATGCGGACGATGCATTGCCGCTTGAGCAGATTATGCTGATCTTTTCAGTGTAAGACAAGATTGAGTTTGTGCGGCGCCTTCGCCGCGATCGGAAAAATTGAGCGATCAGGAGTAGTTCTACCATGGCGATTAGTTTTAAGATACCAGAGCGCTTGCTGCAAGAGCGCGAGATGTTGAAAGGCATAGCCGAAGGCATCATGCGCCCAGAATCGCGCTATTTGGATGAGCACGAGCATGAACGTCCGCACGCTTTCATCAAAGCGATGTGGTACGTGCTGCGCGAAGAACAAGCTAAGGCACTGCAGCGCCTGACTAACGGCGGTGAGAAGCCAAAGCGCGAAGGCGCGGGCATCGCCAACTTGCGCTTAGTTCTCCTGGCTGAGCAGCTGAGCTGGGGCGATGTCGGGCAGTATCTATGCATGCCTGCGCCGCTCTTGGCGGGCAGCGCCATCGAGGCCGTCGGCACGCCTGAGCAGAAACTGCGCTTCCTGAAACGCTTTGCCGAAGGCGAGCCAAAGTGGGGCGCTATGGCCATGACCGAGCCAGGCGCAGGCTCAGATACCTCGGCTATTCAGACCACAGCGACCTTCGATCCTGAGACTAATGAGTGGATTTTGAACGGCGAGAAAATCTTCTGCACCAACGGCAAACTTGCCCTTGAGGAATCAGACGGTATCGTGGTCGTCTGGGCGACAGTCGATCGCAGTGCAGGGCGCGCCGGCATGAAGCCGTTTGTGGTTGAGGCAGGCACGCCAGGCGTCAAGATCGGCAAGGTCGAGATCAAGCACGGCATCCGCGCCAGCGATACAGCTGCCATCGTGTTGGATAACGCCCGCGTTCCTGCCGATCACTTGCTGGGCAGCGCCGAGGTGGTGCGCCGCGAAGGCACTGCAGGCTTCAAAGGCGCCATGGCAACCTTCGATGCCTCGCGCCCAATGGTCGCCGCTTCTGCCATTGGAGTCGGGCGCGCTGCGCTGGAATTCCTGAAGGAAAAGTTGGCCGAGAACGGGATTCAGATTCCCTATGGCGCGCCCTATCACAGCCTGAGCGCTGTTCAGCGCGATGTGATCGAGATGGAGATGCAGCTCAAAGCTGCTTGGCTGTTGACGCTGCGCGCTGCCTCAATGCTCGACCATGGCTTGCACAACAGCCTTGAGGCTTCTATGGCGAAGGTGAAGGCAGGCAAAGTCGTCACACAGGTGACCCAAAAAGCCGTAGAGCTGCTTGGCACGCTTGGCTATAGCCGCGAGTGGCTGGTCGAGAAGTGGATGCGCGATGGCAAGATCAACGACATCTACGAAGGCACAGGCCAGATCAACTTGTTGATCGTAGCGCGCCGTATCCTCAACTACACTAGCCGTGAGTTGCAGTGAGCTTGATATCGCCTGTGCTGAGCCATTCAGTGCAGGCGATGTTCAAAATCAGGCTTGACATTTGAGTAAAAGTGTTATACGATCCTGCAAATGCTAGCGTGCTTTGCTTTTGGGAGCGCTCTCAAAAATCTGATCGTTGAGACGCCAGAATTTTTTCAGGAGAGTTGGTTATGCGTCATCTGGTTCGGTTTACGCTCATCTTAGCTTTGGCACTCACGGCCTTCGCCAATTGGCAGCCTGTGCGTGCTGCAACCATCGTCGTCACGCCTTTCAACTTGCAGGGCTGGGAAGTCATCAACGTCCAGCCCAGCAACATTCCGCAGAGCAGCTTTGTGGAAGGCCCCGACACGCCGCCGCTCGGCACAGGTAGCTATCGCGTGCGCCTCGATCAGCGCGCTGCAATGGTCATCCTCGCTCGCCGCGACCTCGAAGGCCGCAACTTGACCGAGATTGAGACCATCTCCTACCACACTTACCGCAGCGGCAGCAACATCGCTCACGATTGGTATATCAACCTCTTCGTCAGCACTGATCCCAATCGTCCATACGCCAACTGCCGCATTGACTTCGCTGTGCCGCCCGGTGAACAAGGCGCGTGGTTCCTCAAGGCTGCTACTGACGAGAATGCCTACAACTACGGCTGGACAGTCCACCATGCCGACGCAAACTTGAAGGAATGCCCTGTCACTATTGACTACGATAAGAACGTCTCCTTCCGCGGCATGCTAGAGGCCTTCAAGGACTTTCCCAACGCTATCTTGCGCCCGGCAGCCCAGTTTCAGCCCGTGATTTCCTTCCAAACAGGTTTCAATGGCACCAACACGCACGCCAATCACGACGCTGCTATCGACGCCATCACCATCAACCAAACTACATGGGACTTTGAACTGAGCTTTGAAGGCGATCAGCGCGTTGTCTCGCCCGATTCGCTAGCAGATTGGGAGCTTGTGCCTGTCAATGAAGGCGATATGACCTCGTTTGGCTTCGTGGAAGGCCCTGGCACGCCGCCGCTGGGCAAGGGCAGCTATCGCGTGCAGCTGAACGAGAAGCCCTCGATCATGCTGATCATGAACTTCAGCCTGATAGGCACCAAGCTGAGTGAGATCACTACGCTCACCTTCCACACCTATCGCAGCGGCGAGAATCAGCGCGATTGGTACGTGAATCTGTTCGTCAGCTCGACAGGCGAAGGCACGGCCGATTGCCGCATTGATTTCGCCGTGGATGCAGGCCCGAAAGGTGAGTGGACCTTCAAAAACGCGACTGATGCCCGAGTCTTCAACTACGGCTGGACAGTTCACAACGTTGAGCCGAAGACTTGCCCTGTGACAGTTGGCTATGATGCTAGCCAGTCCTTCAGCGGCATCCAGCGCTTGTTTGAGAAGTATCCGAACGCGGCGTTGCAGCCGAAAGACCCAGGCGGGCCAGTTGTCTCGTTCAACACAGGTTGGAATGCGCAAGGCTCGCACGCTGATCATGATGCAGCCATTGACGCAATTACTATCAACACGATCACGTGGGATTTTGAGCCATCCAGCAAATGAGCTGACGGCACAGGCGCGCTTGTTCAGCGCGCCTGCATTATCTATCGAAAGATGCATATCTTGCAAAGGAGCATCGTCATGTTGAAGGTCTTACGCATTTTGGTCATCTTCACTCTGGTGAGCGGCCTGCTGATCGCCTGGCAGCCTGCCGAGGCGCAAGCGACCAAGCGCGTTTGGTCGGGCAATTTGCAAGGCTGGTACTTCTACGCTTTTGGCGGGGCAGCAACGCCTAGTTTCATGTACGGGCCTAGCACACCGCCTTTGGGAACGGGCAGCTTCGGCGTGAGCGCGAATATTCCAACAAACGGCGGCGTTGGCATCGGGCGAGGCGACTTCGTAGGCACGCCGCTGAATGCCTTGAGCGCTCAGTATCATACCCGCTACAGCGCTACTTCAGGCGATACGTGGCGCATGCAATTTTATATCAATACAATGGGCAATCCTAGCGCCGCAAATTGTGACATTCAGTACGTCTTCGCAGGTGGGCCAGCGGACACGTGGTTGCACAAAGTGCCGACAGCTGCGTCAGGCGGCTGGGGCGGCGGCTGGGTTGTCGGCAATGACGGGCTATCGTCTATCATCTCTGGTGGGCTGGATTGCGATACACCGAACTGGGGAAGCCCAGTCTCGTGGAATGCTGTGAAAACAGCATTTCCGAACGCCGTGATCGCGCCTCATAGTGGGACGACGATCCGATTGCAGATTTACAACTTCAGCACAACCAATCTGAACGGCGTGATTGACGCAGTGACCGTCAATGGCACTACCTGGGACTTCGAAGTGGACGGGCCGCCAGCCGAGTTCTTCGATCCCGG
>RFIM01000105.1 GCA_003695215.1 Chloroflexota bacterium | reverse complement strand
TGGATCAGGTCATGATCGAGACCTATCAGAGCTTGGTGCGCGAGAAGGCGCACGTCTTTGGCGAGGCGATCAAGCGCTTTGCCGATCCTGCCAACTTGCCTGCCATCTTTCACTGCAGCGCAGGCAAAGATCGGACGGGCATCTTGGCGGCGCTTTTGCTCGGCGCGCTGGGCGTCTCAGATGAGCTGATCCTAGCCGATTACACGCTCAGCAACCTGCACTACGAAGCCTTCCGCAAGTCGCTCGAGCCGCAGGCACATCGCCTGCGCGCCTTGCGCCTCACTCTAGACGACTTGCAGCCAATGCTGGTCAGCGATCCTGCTTACCTTGAGGCGGCGCTCAAGGCCATTCGTGAGGAATGCGGTAGCATCGAGACCTACTTGGTACAAAAAGCCGACGTCAGCCCCGAGGAGCTGGCGCGCCTGCGCGACCTTTTCCTGAGCCCGTCGCCGACTTGACGACGACGGGCAGGCAGAGCGGGCTAGTCCGGCAGGATGCGCGTGCCGAAGAAGTAATCCACCCAGATCAGGCACAGCAGCACCATTGGAAGCGCCGCCAAAGGCAGGAACGGCAGTTCCACGAAGCTGATGAACAAGGTCGCATCCAGCGGAATCCTGACAAGGATCAGCACAATGGCAGTCAAAGCAATGCCTGTGGCTGTTGCAATCGCCCAGACCAACAAGCGGCGCGCATTCAGCGAGGCGTCGGGCTTCTCAGCAGGTTGCGGCGTAGCCGCTGAACTCACTTCAGGCTTATCGCTCATACTTTTCGGCTCCAATCTCAGCTTGCATGCCTAGATTTTAGCGTTCGCAGCGCCTGACGTCAATTGCGCAAAGCACGCCTCGCGCCGAATCGTTAACGCACTTCTTAGAGAAGCGTGCTAGAATATAAAGTTAGGCACATCACAGACTATCTCTTTTCGGGAGGACGTGCGGAGATGCCACTCTACGAGTATCGCTGCAGGAGTTGCGGAGAGCGCTTTGAGATCAGCCAGGCGTTCACGGACGATCCGATCACAACGTGCCATGTATGCGGCGGCACGGTCAAGCGTGTGGTCGGGCGCGGCACAGGCGTGATCTTCAAAGGATCGGGTTTCTACGTCACAGACACACGCTCTGCCAACAGCGCTGCGCCAAAGGCCAGCAATGGTACCAGCAGTGCCGAGAGCAAGAGTGAGGCCGCTGAAAAAGCTGGCGCAAGCGGCGATTGACGCGCGTGCGCTGCACTGAAACCAAATGGCATCCGACCGCCGAGCAAGCCTTGCTCGGCTTTTTGTTGCTATCACAATCGGCCGATCTGATCTACAATGAGCGCAGCCGCTGAGTGCTGTGAAGTGCCTGCCGTGCCTGAGAAAACGCTTGCCGCATTGCCTGTTTCCGAAGCGCGTGCCAAGAGAGAGCCGTTAGCGCGCTTGGCTTTGCCGTTCACGCCGATAGAGCTGCTGCTGGTGCTGTGCATGATCATCTGGGGAACGCATTACAGCATCGCCAAGGCAGCCTTGGTTGTCTTGCCGCCGTTTCTGTTCAACGCTTTCCGCTTCAGCACGGGCGTGATCGCGCTCTACCTGGTGATGAAAGCGAGCGGCGAGTCGTTCGCCTTCAAGCGCAGCGCCATTCCGCGCCTGATCTTCACCTCATTCTTGCTGCACGTAGTCTATCAGGCGTTCTTCATCAACGGCTTGCGCTACACAACCGTCGCCAACAGCGTGCTGCTCAACACCACAGCGCCGATCGGCGTGGTGCTGGTCAACATCTTCCTTCTGCGCCATGAGCGCGGCAGTTGGCGCATGTTCAGCGGCATGGCGTTGGCAGTCAGCGGCGCGCTGACCGTGATTCTCTCGCGCTATGCCGATCAGATCGGCGTGGGCGCTCAAACGACGTTGCTCGGCGATGGATTGACGCTGATCGGCATCCTAGCTTGGATTGCCATGACGTTTTCCTTGCGCGAGCTGATGGCCGATAATCCTGTCATGTCGGCTTCGTTCTGGCTGCTAGTGTGCGGCACGGTTCTCGATGTGCTCATCGCCATTCCCGACGCGCTCAGCTTCGATTGGTCGCTGCTGACGTGGGAAGTCGGCTTGGCAGTGCTGTACTCAGGCGCTGTGGCAATAGCAATCGGCGGCACGATCTGGAATTTGGCCCTCAAGCGGATCGGCGCTTCGCGCGCAGCGGCATTCGTCAACTTACAGCCGATTGTGGCGGCATTGGTAGCCGTTGTGTTTCTGGGCGAGCCATTCACGCTCTGGCTAGTGTTGGGCATTGGTCTGGTGATCATTGGCATGACGCGCTTGCGCATGGGCTGAGCCGCATATGGCAGCAGAAGAGCAGGGCATTCGTCTGGTGGCACAACACGCGCTGACGGGCAAATTGCTGGTCATTGGCGACGTGCCTGTAGAGCAGCTGCGCCTGTATTCCGAGTGTGGCTTGTTGCGCTGCCCGAGCTGTGGCGGCGAGTTACGCCTGAAAGCAGGCGCTGTGCGCCAGCATCACTTCGCGCACGTCAGCCTCGAGCTGTGTGCGGCGCGCTACGCCGAGCCTGAGTCCGAGGGGCATCGCCTGGGCAAGCTGGCGCTGTATCGGCACTTTCGGCGCGATGCGCCTGCAGCGCAGCTTGAATGGCATGTCCAGCTGACCGATCAGCGCGTTGACGTCTTTGTGCCGCCGAATTTCGCTCTAGAGTTCCAGCAGGCGAATAACACCGCCGAAGAATGGCGCGCCCGTCAGCGTTTGTATGAACAAGCAGGCCTTTGCGCCATCTGGTTTCTCGGGCAGGTGCGCTATAGCGAGACGCGCAGCGAGCCCATGCGCCCGATCTCGCTCTACGATCCAAGCCCTGTGCCGCGCCATATCTTCGAAGCGGCTGCAGGCGCTTTCCGCATTCGTGAGATGGAACGCGCCATGCTGGAAGCCTTCCCGCTGCTCTACTATCTCGATCCCTACAGCCAAATGCTGACCATCCTAGTGCCGCGCAGCTGGCAAGCACAAACTCTGCGCGCCTATCGCTATCGCCTGCCGCTCTCGCTCTGCCAATTGCGCCCAAACGGCTTGTGGACGCCTCTGCACAATCAGCTGGGCGAGAAACTCTTGAGAAATCGGCGCAAATGAGTCATGATCAACTCAGTACAATCAGCATCCAGAGACACGCCAATGCACGAGCTGCCGATCACACAGCACATTCTCGAGATCGTCTTGCGCCATGCCCAACAGGCCGATGCCGTGCGCGTGACCGATATCTACCTTGTGATCGGGCAGCTCTCATCTTATGTGGATGAGTCGATCCAGTTTTACTGGGATGTGCTCTGCCGCGGCACGCTCGCCGAAGGCGCACAGCTGCACTTTGAGCCTGTGAAAGCTGAAGTGGCATGCCAAACCTGTGGCGCGCGCTCGCCGCTAGCACAGATCGGGCAAGGGTGCCCACAGTGCGGCAGCTTGCGCCTGAAAGTTGTGGCCGGTGAGGAGTTCTACGTGCGCGCTATTCGCGTTCTCACAGCGGATGAGGTTCAGGAAGAAGCGTGAGCCATGAGCGTTAAAGTGATCTCAGTTTTGGAGAACATCCTGCAAGCAAACGAGCAAGTGGCGGCTGAAAATCGCGCGCGCTTGGATGCAGCAGGGGTCTACGCTATCAACATGATGTCTTCACCGGGCGCTGGCAAGACGTCGCTGATCGAGCAAACGCTGCGCGCCTTGAGCCCGCAAATGCGCATTGGCATGATCAACGGCGATACAAGCGCTGCCAGCATGGACGCCGAACGCGGCGCGCAGGTCGGCGCCAAGGCTGTCCACATCAACACTGGCGGCAATTGCCATCTGGAAGCGCATATGGTGCGCCAAGCGCTCGCGGCGCTCGACTTGAGCGCGCTCGACCTGATCATCGTGGAGAATGTGGGCAATTTGGTCTGTCCTTCAGGTTGGGACTTGGGCGTCCATGCGCGCGTGGTGGTGGCAAGCGTGACCGAAGGTGACGACAAGCCCTACAAATATCCGAACATGTATCGCGTGGCAGACGTGCTAGTGCTGAACAAGATCGACCTGTTGCCATACCTGGAATTCAACGTGGACTATTTCCTGCAAGGCGTGCGCCTGCTGAACCCTGAGGTGCAAGTCTTTCAGGTGTCGTGCCGCACAGGCGAAGGCATCCCTGCCTGGGCGGCCTGGCTGCGCGAGCGCGCGCGGCACAGCGCGCTGCCATGATCGGCATCGGAAAAGGGCAAGCCAGAACCTTGCAGTGTGAGAGTCGATGCGCCGCTTCACAATCTTACTGCTGATCGGCGTGCTGATCGGCACCAGCCTCGGGCTGACGCTCGGCTGGCTGGTCTTGCCATCACCACAGAGCACCAGCGCGCTCAGCCAGCTCTCGCGCCGTCATCAGGAAGAATTCGCCTTGATGGTCGCAGCAGCTTATCAGGTGGACAACGATCTGAGCGCGGCAATTGAGCGCTTGCGGCTGCTTGGCGTGGCCGATCCGTTCACCTACATGCGCGATTTGACCGAGCGCTTCATCGTGCAGGCAGGCTTCACGCGCGAGCGCGAGGCGCGCACGCTAGTGCAGCTCTCTTGCGCCATGGGCTTCTGCACAGCGCCGATGCAACCTTTCTTGCTAGCGACGCCTTCAGGATCGTGATGATGCGTTCAAACGCGCTGCTGTGGGCAATTCCGCTGCTGCTCGGAATCGCGATTGGCACGATCTTCGGCTTGTTCTACGCCTTGCGAATCGATCCGCGTGTGACCATTGACGTGAACTTTTCGCAGCTGAATGAAGGCGACAAGCGCAACGTGATGATCTTGCTCAGCCTGGCCTACGCCCACGATCGGCGCATCGAAGTGGCCGCACAACGCTTGCTGAGCCTTGATAAGGACTGGCAGGCTGTGGCCGATGCCGCTTGTGAGCTGGCGCAAACAGGCTATGCAAGCACCAACACAGGCTTGCGCGCCATTCGTAGCATGGTCGAGCTGGCAGGCTCGCAAGGCTATAGCGGCTGCGCCTCTGCGCTCATCCCGATTCATACTGCCACGCCGCGCCCGAGCCCGACGCCACGCCCGACTGCCACGCCCACTCGCCCGCCTGTGCCAACCAAGACGCCGACCGAGCTTCCGCCCAACACGCCCATGCCCCTTGCGCTGCAAGCCACGCCCACGCCTCGCGGCGAATTCATCGTGGCGAATATCGTGCCGTTCTGCGATCCGCGCCTTCCAGGCGTGATTGAGTTCTCCGTGCGCGATGCTGACGGCCGCGGCTTGCCCGCTGTGCCAATCGAGATTCGCTCAGGCAGCTCGCGCCAACGCCTTTTCACAGGCCTGAAGCCTGAGCGCGATCTCGGCTACGCTGATTTCCAGATGGTGCCCGATGAGACCTACCG
>RFIM01000104.1 GCA_003695215.1 Chloroflexota bacterium | reverse complement strand
CCGAAGACGCGACGCTGCGTTTGACCGACCTGGCGCGTCAGAACGCGATTTTTCAGCGCCTGCTCGAGATCAGTCTTGCTCTGAACAGCACGCTAGCACTGAAGCCGCTTCTCAATGAAATTTTGACCGCCGCTTGCGAGATCGTCGATTCAGAGGCTGCCTCGCTGCTGCTCTACGATCCGAAAACTGACGAGCTGCGCTTCGTGGCTAGTAATACAACAGGTGAAAATCACGACACGCTGCTGCGCACACCTGTGCCAATGGAAGGCAGCGTAGCAGGTCAAATTGTACGCGAGAATCGTCCGATCATCATCCAAAACGCAGCTGAGGATGCGCGCATTTACCGTCCCGTTGAGATAAGTATCGGTTTCCGTACGCGCTCGCTTCTGGGCGTGCCAATGCACATCAAGGGCAACGTGATCGGCGTGCTAGAGGCGCTGAACAAGCGTCAGGGCTTGTGGACGAATGAAGACGCACACTATGCGACCATCTTGGCTTCGCAGGCAGCGGTCGCTATTGAGAATGCACGCCAAGCTGAGGCGCTGCGCAAAGCCTATGCAGAACTAAATCAGCTCGATAAGCTGAAGACAGACTTCATCGCCATTGCCTCGCACGAATTGCGGACGCCGCTAGGCGTGATTCTTGGCTATGCCAGCTTTTTGAAGGAAGATACACGCGGCGAAGTGAACGAGCTAGCTACAGCGGTGCTGAACAGCGCGCTGCAGCTGCGCAATATCATTGAGGACATGACCAATCTGCGCTTTCTGCATCAAGGCGCGCTCGATATGGTTTGCGAGCCGACTTCAGCGGCGCAGCTTGTGCACATGGCGCTGAGCGACCTACAGGCGCTGATTCAGGCGAAAGGGCAGCGCCTGACGCTCGATCTCGCTCAAGATGCGCCAGTTTGCGTTGATCGCGCTAAAATCAGTATGGCGCTCGTCAATATCCTGAACAACGCCGTCGCCTTCACGCCGCAAGGCGGCACGATTCACATCAGCTTGGAGCGGCGTCCGCGTGAAGTCTGGATTCGCGTGGCGGATAGCGGTGTGGGCATCCCACACGAGATGCTCAGCAAAATTTTTGATGAGTTCATCCAAGTTGAACATCACATGACGCGCCGACACAACGGCATGGGCATCGGTCTCTCGATTGCGCGCGGCATGGTCGAGGCGCATCGAGGGCGCATTTGGGCCGAGAGCGACGGCGTAGGCAAGGGCAGCCGCTTCACAGTGGCACTGCCAATTGCTGAGCCAAGTGATTGAACAACGCATACCTTCTAAGAGTGCGTGCCATAACACGCGAAAGGCACTTGAGCATTCATGTCTGTGCAACCGACTGAACGCCCTGCAACGCTTCCAACAGCGCTGCTCGGCGCGCTGACACTGGGCACCGCTGCAGCGCTCAGCTGGATCGCTTACAGCCGCTTCTTCATTAACCATCACTATCCGCTGCCTTCGGCGCTAGAGGCTGAACGGCGCACCTTCGTCAGCCCGACTGCAGGCCTGCTGAGCTACTATCGGGCCTTGCCGAGAGATTCAAACAGCCACAGGCCGTTGGTCTTGATCCATAGCGTGAACGCAGCCGCTTCTGCCTATGAAATGCGCCCGATCTTTGAGCATTATCGCGGCACGCGCCCAATCTATGCGCTCGATCTACCTGGCTTTGGCTTCTCAGAGCGCTCAGATCGTCGCTACACACCACAGCTGTTCAGCGCAGCCATTGCCGACCTGCTGCGCACACAGATTAGGACCGATCAGCCTGTGGATATCGTCGCGCTCTCGCTCGGCTGCGAATTCGCGGCGCAAGTGGCGCTCGATCTGCCTGAGCGCGTGCACGCTTTGGCGCTGATCTCGCCAACAGGCCTGGCAGGGCGGCGCGCCAACAGCATTCAGCAGGCGCAACGGCGTGGCGCGTCGGAGTGGCTGTATCGTACCTTCAGCTTTCCGCTCTGGAGCCAAGCGCTCTATGATTTGCTGGCGACGCGCGCCAGCATTCGCTTCTTTCTGAAGCAGAGCTTTGAAGGCGCGCCCGATGAAGGCTTGATCGCCTACGCCTATGCGACTTCGCATCGGCGAGGTGCGCGCTATGCGCCATTGCATTTCATCAGCGGCAAGTTATTCTCTGCGGATATCTTGGAACGCGTCTATTTGCGCTTGCGCGTGCCAACTTTGGCGATCTACGATCAGGACGCTTTCACACGCTTCGATGCGCTGCCAAGCCTGCTGGCGCAGAACGCATGCTGGCGCGCAGTCCAAATTGCGCCGACGCGCGGCTTGCCGCACTTCGAGCGCATGGCTGAGGTCGCTCAGGCGCTCGACGAATTCTGGGCCTGAGCTGCCTTCACCAGCTGCCAGAATTCGGCGTGTGAGAGCGAGCTGAAATCGCCTGGGCTGACGGCATAGGCTTGCCGTGATGTGTACATGAACAGGCGCTGTTTGCGCTCAGCTGCCAGGAAAGCTGCCACATCGCGCAGCAGCGCGTGGTCGCGCGAGTTCAGGCGGCCTTTCACTTCGATCCAAAAGCGGCATTCGGGCAGGTAGAAATCTACAAGGTAGCGGCACAAGCGCTCAGGCTCATAGAACCAGCGCACATGGCGCGCTTCTAGCTGCAGCGCAAAGTTGATTTCCAGCTGTGAGCGAAAGCGCGTGTGCCTAAGCGCTTCAGGCAGATGCGCTGCTTGTGCCGTTGCGTTCAAGGTGAGTTTTGCGCGCCGCGCCATTGCTCAATCTCCAGCAGGCACGTTGATGTTGCGCTGCGCGCTGAGCGCCGCCTGAATCTGAGCGCGGTTGGCAAACAAGATGCCGCTAAGGATGAGCGCTGCGCCAATGAGCAAAAATAGATCGAGCCGCTCGTTGCCGAAAACTACGCCCACGAACACACTGATTGGCGGCACAATGTAGGTGACCATCGTCGCACGCGAGGCACCCCAGGCAGCCAGGATGCGATAGTAGATCAGGTAGGCTAGGAAAGTGTTGATCAGGCCTAGCATAATCACGGCCAGGGCCACCTGCGCTGAGAGCGCACTCAAGTTGGGCAGCGGATTGACCACGAGCAGCGTGATCGGGACGATCAGCAACGCGCCGAAGATGCTAGAGCTGCCTGCCACAGCTATAGGCGTGCTGCCGCGCAGATAACGCCGCACAAACACAGCTGCCGAAGCGTAGCAAAAGCCTGCGCCTAAAACGGCTAGCTGTGCCAACAGCGGATTGTCGTGCCTCGGATCAGCGCTGCGCAATGCCAGCACGATCACGCCGAAGAAGCCGATGATCAAGCCGAAGAGCTTACTCGCTGTGATGCGATCATCAGCTAGCGCAAAATGGGCGATGATCAGGCTGAAGAGCGGCGTGGTAGCATTCAGGACGCCGGCAAGGCTGCTATCGAGCCACTGCTCGCTCCAAGCGATCAGCACGAAGGGCAGTGCGGAGTTCAACAGCCCGACAATTGCCAGCTTGAGCAAATCGCTTGCTTTGCGCGCTACCACTTGCCGACTCAGCAGCAAGAGGATGCCGAAGGCAAGCGCAGCGATGCTCATACGGCCTGCCACGAGCGAGAAAGCATCAAGCTCGCGCACGCCGATTTTGATCAACAGAAATGACGATCCCCAAATCAAGCCGAGCAGGCCGAAAAGTGTTAGGTTGAGCATTGGTGAGCTTTCTAGTGATGAATCACGCGATCGCTTTAAGCATAGCACATTTTGCCATCTCCACTTGCCCTTGACGGCGCGCTGCAAATCCGCTAGTATATGGAAGTCAGCGCGGGCGCGTAGCTCAGCTGGGAGAGCGCTACAATCGCACTGTAGAGGTCAGGGGTTCGAATCCCCTCGCGTCCACAAAAGCGACCTGCCATCTAACTGGCAGGTCGCTTCCTTTCTGGATATACTCGCGGCAAAGTTGCTCAGCCAAGAGCTTATGCCGATGAATCCACAGCGCCCTTTTGCGCACGTGCCGCGTCGACTGCTGAATCTGGTGGTGATCGCCGTCGGCTTGCCGTGCGTTCTGATCCTGAATGCTTTGAATTGGTCGGCTGTGGCGAGTTTCGCTCTCACAGCCGCGTTAGTCTTGATCAGCGTCCTGATCGTAGCTGCCATTTATCCAAGACGAAGCGAGTGAGCCGTGCCCTATCGCGTCATCTTCATGGGAACGCCTGAATTCGCTGTGCCTGCACTACGCGCTTTGCTGGAAGCACCTGAGTTTGCCGTCGTTTGCGCTGTCACTCAGCCCGACCGTCCTGCTGGGCGTGGTCAGAAATTACAAGCATCGCCTGTCAAAGAAGTTGCTTTGGCGCACGGCGTGCCGATCCTGCAGCCGCAAAAGCTACGCGACGTCGGCGTTTTTGAGCAGTTGCAGGCATACGCGCCTGATCTAATCGTGGTGGCTGCTTTCGGGCAAATCCTGCGCCAAAATGTGCTGGAGTTGCCGCGCTACGGCTGCATCAACGTCCATGCCTCGCTCCTGCCGCGTTGGCGCGGCGCCGCGCCGATCCAAGCCGCTATCCTCAACGGCGACTCTGAGACAGGCATCACCATCATGCAAATGGACGTCGGCTTGGACACAGGCCCGATTTTGCGCCAGCGCGCCTTGCCTATTGCGCCCGATGAGACAGGCCAGACTTTGCACGACAAGTTGGCAGCGCTAGGCGGCACCTTGTTGGTCGAGACGCTGCGCGATTACCTGAGTGGCAAAATCGTGCCGCAGCCGCAAGACGATTCGCTGCACACCTACGCGCCAATGCTCAAAAAAGAAGATGGACGCATCAACTGGGCAGACTCAGCCGCTCGAATTGCGCGGCAAGTGCGCGCCTATTATCCTTATCCTACTGCCTATACCGAGTGGGACGGCCAGCTTTTGAAAATCCTGCCTGCTCAGGCACCTGATGCGCTGACAGTGCAAGCAGGGCGCGCCGCAATCGGCGAGGTGATCGCCTATGGCGATGGCATCGCCATAGGCACAGGCGAAGGGCTGTACGTGCCGCAGCAAGTTCAGCTAGCCGGCAAGTCGGTGCAACCTGTGCGCGATTTCCTGAACGGGCATCGTGCCATCATCGGCAGTCGGCTAAGCTGATCGGCTATAATCGGCGCTAGAGGTGAACAGCCATGCGATTTTTGCGCCTGCTGAGTCTATATTTGCTTGCCTGTGCTGCGCTATATAGCGCGCCCAGCCGCGCCCAAACAACGCTCGTGCTTTGGCACACTTGGCAGCCTCCGCAGGCTGCACTGCTCGACTCATGGCTAGCGGACTACGCGCCGATCCGCGAGGGCAGCTTGATCGTCTCAAGGCGCTACGTGCCGCTCGGTCAGCTGGCAGCTGAGCTGGAAGATCCAACTGTACGGCCGCCTGATGCGATCCTCAGCGTCTCCGACGCCCTTGCCCAGTCGGCTGTGCGCCGTTTTGCGGCGCCTTTGGATCGCAACTTGCCGTCTGATCTGCGCCAAACCTTGACGCCTGTGGCCTGGCAAGCGGCTCAGTTCGATAACCAGACGCGCGCATTGCCTTTGGCACTGGAGAGCTATACGCTGTACGTCAATCGCGCTTTGGTGAAAGCCGAGCCGCCTGCCACGCTGCGCGAGTTGGCGGCACAAGCGGCGGAGTACGGCTTGATCTTGCCGCGCGATTTTTATCCAACAGCGGGCTTATTCTTCGCTCTGAACGGCGCCCTTCTGGACGAAAATGCTGAGAGCGCGCTCAGCGTGAACGCGCTTGGCAATTACTTGATCGCCTTGCGCACGCTCGCCAAGAGCAATGGCGTGCTACTGGGCGAGCCTGAAGATCGCTTTCGAACGGGCGAGATCGGCTATCTATTGGCGGGCAGTTGGCGTTTACCCGCGTTACGGGCTGCGCTCGGCACCGATCTCGGCCTGGTCGCCTTGCCAAGCGCCGAAGGGCGTGCCTGGCAGCCTGTGGCGCGTGCTTGGCAGCTCTATATCGGCTTTGGCAGTCCCTTCCGTCAAGTCAGCCTGGACCTGTGGCGCTACCTGGTCTCGGAGCAGGCGCAAGCGCAGGTGCTTGACTACGGCTTCGTGCCTGTCTTGCCGAGCGCGGTTGAGCCTGAGGCGCTTTTGGCGCCGCTAGCAAGCGCGCTCTACAGCGCAGGCGTGCCGCTGCCGAATCGCCCTGAGATGGCGGGGCTATGGCTGCCACTGCGCCAAGCGATCAACGCTGTGCTGGATGAGGACACTGATCCGCTCACGGCTGCCTCAACAGCTATTGCCCGTGCCGCAGAGAATTTAGCGGCGCTGCGCGCTCAGCAATAGCCTTGCTGCTTCTTGTAGTCTTCAAGGGCGCCTTCCAGGTCGAAGCTGAAGTCCAGGCTGAAAGTGGCAGGGCTTGGGCGACTTGGCAGGGGCAGATCAGGCGTTCTAGGGCGATCGATCCAGGCAGCAGGCGGGAAATGTGCCCAACGCGCTGCAATCTCGCCGACCAAGCGGCGTGGATCGGCGGCGTGCGCAAACTGAATCAGTCGCACTGCACCGCGCCTGACCCAGTAGCCGCGCCCGAGTGGCAAAGGTGTGCGCCGCGCCACAGGCGTCAGCCGACCGCCTAATAGCTCGGCGCCTTCTGCCTCGCCAAGCGCCATGCCGGAGCGGCAAGCGCGCAAAGCCTTCAAAAATGGATCGCCACTGCGCTGCATAGCCAGCAGCTCACCACTGGCGACCGCGTGCAAGCCGAGTCGCGCGTCCTGGCGCAGCCAAGCTGCTAGCGCATCCAGCTGGTCGCGTTGAGCGTTATCTAGCGAGTCTTGCACCTGATCGTAGTCATCAAAGGCGATGATGATCGGCGCGAACGGCTGCCAATCGGCTAAGTCGCGCTCATCCTCAGCGGTGCTGCGCTGGATGAGCGCCTGATGGCGCCATGCCAGCTCAGCTTGCAAGCGCTGCAGGCTTTGTGCCAAGCTGGCAGGATCGGTGAGGTAACTGAGCGTGTGCGGCAAGCGACGCAACGGGCGCAAAGTCTCGCGGCTGAAATCGACTAGCAGGAAGGCGACTTCATGAGGTGCATAGCGCGCTGCCACGCTGAGCAAGAGCGCGCGCAGCAAGCTTGATTTGCCACTGCCATACGTGCCGAGAATCAGCCAATGCGGCGCGTCACGCCAATGCATCGGGAATGGTTGCAGCAAGTCGCCTTCAATGCCAAGCCAGCTGCGCAAGGGCTCACAACGCGGCAAGTCGGGCTGGGCGTGGCGTGCAGGCAGGTGCTGGAGCGCGCTTGTCAGGTCGAGCGGCACGCTCTCAGGCATGGCACGAATCGGCTCGGGCAATGGTCGCTCAGACCAGGCAGCGCGCATGGCTTCGATGGTCGCTACAAGGGCGCGATCGCGCTCATCTTCATTGGCGGCGCGCTCAGGCAAGGCGATCTGTGCATGAAGCAGCGATCGGCCTGCCAAAAGGCCGCTGCCAGGCCGCGGATCGCTCTCACGCTCAGGCAAGCGTCCTAGAAATTGTAGGTAGTCGCCGCGCTCAGGCAGGCGCAGCGCAAGGCGCATCTCGATCAAGTTCAGCACGCTGTACGGCAAGTTGAGCGAAGGCGAAGTCAGCGCGAAGTGAATGCCAACAGCGCGTCCGTCGCGCAATAGGCGCAGCCAGTCAGCAGTTTCATCGGCGTCGCTCTCAAGCGTGCGCCATAGCTCGGCGAAGTTATCTATCAGCACGAAGAGCGCAGGCAGAAAAGGCTGGTCGGCGCTGCGCCGCCGATTGTAGGTCTCTAGATCGGCTGCGTGCAAGCTGGCAAGCGCATAACGGCGCGCCTCTAGGGCAGCCAGCAGATAGCGCAGCAGGCGCGAGAGCCGCTCGCGCTCATCGCTGCCAATCACAGCGCCGACGTGCGGTAGACGCATCAGCAGATCGAGCGTCCTGCCTGCGAAGCTGACGATGTAAAGCGCGATCTCGCTCGGCGTGAACAGATGCGCCAAGCTGAGCGCTAGTGTGCGCAACAGCGTTGTCTTGCCGCTAGCAGGCGCACCAATTGCCAAGAAATTGCCGTGCTGCGCAAAATTCAGGCTGAGCGGCGGCTGTGCGCGCCGAGCCAGATCGTCTATCAAGCCGATAGGCGCGCACGCCCAAATGCGCTCTGTGCCTGGCGCGCGCCAAGTTGTGCCGTCCCAGCCGCCGTAATCGCCTTTGCGCAGCACTTCTGCCAAGCCGAGCTGAGCAGGCAGCGCTTCAAGCAGCACCAGCTCAGGGCGCTTTTCAGCGTATTGTGCAGCAATGTGATTGGTCAGCGCTTCAGCCAGCGTCAGCGATGTTGCACTAGCCTCGCGGACAGCTTCCTTGGAGAGCAAGTCGGTCGTCTTCTCAAAGCGACTCAGCTGAAGGATAGGCGTCGCTTCGTCGCTCGGATCAAGCTCAGTATACTCAAGACCGACGCGCGCTACCTGAAATTGCTGCAGCACGTTGCCAACTTGAAAATAGGCGCGTCCTGGTACCTCAGGCGGCAAGAAGGCCGCATCTGGACGGCGAATGATCTCCTGCGATTCATCAGGCGTCTGCACGCGCAGGCAGATGCGGAAATTCAGATTGGCT
>RFIM01000103.1 GCA_003695215.1 Chloroflexota bacterium | reverse complement strand
GGGTAGGTGCTGCCGCTTCAAAGGTAGGATGCGCATCGATAGCGCCTCAGCGTATGCTTGTGGCGTTTGTACAAACCGATAGGAGCTTGAACCATGTCTGATGTGCTGCAAAGCCTTTCTGATGAGATGGCAGGGCTGACCGAGCAGGTCGGCGCGAGCGTGGTGCGCGTTGAGGCGCGGCGTCGCCTGCCTGCCAGTGGTGTCGTTTGGGAGCGCGGCGTGATCGTCACCTCGAATCATGCGGTCGAGCGTGATGAAGATATCCACGTGGGCCTGCCGAACGGGACGCGCGTGCCTGCAACGCTGGTCGGGCGCGATCCATCCAGCGACATTGCCGTGCTGCGCGCCACGTTCGACCTGCCTGTGCCACAATGGGCAGCGCCAGAGACGATCCGCGTCGGTCAGCTGGTTTTGGCGCTCGGGCGCCCTGATGAGCGCATCATGGCGACGCTCGGCGTGGTCTCCGCTTTAGAGCGCGGCGATAAACTGCCCGCAGGCATGCAGATCGATCACTTTCTGCAGACCGACGTGACCATGTATCCTGGCTTTTCAGGCGGCCCGCTGGTCAGCGCAGGCGGGCGCGTGCTAGGCGTCAATACCAGCGCCATGCGCGGCATCAGCCTGACTATTCCGACCAGCACTATTCGGCGCGTGGCTGAGACGCTGATGGCGCATGGCAAGATTCGGCGCGGCTATCTGGGCGTCGGCACGCAGACTGCCAAGCTCTCTGCGGCGCTAGCAGAGAAGGCTGGGCAAGCCTACGCGCTGCTGATCGTCTCTGTGGAGCCTGAGAGCCCTGCTGAGCGCAGTGGCTTGCTGATTGGCGATCTGCTGCTGCGCTTTGAAGAGACCTCGCTGCAAAGCCCTGAGGACTTGATCCGCGCCTTGCGCAACGATTGCATCGGCAAAAGCGTGCCGATCACGCTCTTGCGCGGCGGCGAGCTGCAAACGCTGCAAGTCACTGTGGGTGAGCGCCCAGAGCGTTGAGGGAGTCTGTCATGAGCGTCTTAGAACAGCTGAACGAACGGCTGGGCAATCTGGCTGCGGAAGCGCGCCGCAGCTTGGTGCGCATCAACAGCGGTCGTGGCTGGCTACAAGGCAGTGGCTCGGGCACGATCTGGCACAGCGATGGCTTGATCGTGACCAATGCGCACGTGATCGGGCGCGGCGGCTTGCGCGTGGCGCTCTATGACGGCCGCGAGTTCTCAGCCAAGCTGATCGCAGCTGATGAGCAGCTTGACCTGGCTGCGCTCTTTGTTGAGGCATCGAACTTGCCAACAGTCGCGCTAGGCGATTCGCGGCGCGTGCGCGCAGGCGATTGGGTCACTGCCATTGGCTTCCCGTACGGCATCGACGGCGGCTTGACCAGCGGCGTGATCATCGGCAGCGGCGCCGACTTGCCTGAGATGCCGAGCAGTGGCCGCGAGTGGATAGCGCTCAGCTTGCATTTGCGGCCCGGACATTCAGGCGGCATGCTGCTGGATGCGCAAGGCAGGCTGATTGGCATCAACACGATGATCACCAGCCTTGAGGTCGGCTTTGCTATCCCAGTCCACGTTGTGAAGCGTTTCTTGAAGGCGAAGCTCGGCGTGATGGAAGCGCCAAGCGCAGCAGCGCGCTCCGAATCAGTGACTATCATCTGAGCGCAGCAACGTAGCGAGCCTTAAGGCTCGCTACGCACTTGTGCCGCAAAAGTCGTGCCGACGGACTCGCCTTGTGCGGCGCGCACGATCACCTCGGGCAAGCGACCATCTGCGATCACAGTTTGTGTGCCGCGTTGCGTGGCGAATTGCGCCGCCTGCAGTTTCGTGATCATGCCGCCTGTGCCGAGCCCGCTGGATGTGCCGCCAGCGCGCGCCCAGATGGACTCATCAATGTGCGCCACATAGGGAATCAGCGCAGCATCAGGATGTGTGCGCGGATCGGCTTCGAACAAGCCACGCTGATCGGTCAGTAGGATCAGCAGCGACGCGTCCACCAAGTCCGCCACGAGCGCTGAGAGATTGTCGTTATCGCCGACCTGAATCTCTTCTGTGGCCACAGTGTCGTTCTCGTTGATGATCGGCACGACGCGATAAGCGAAGAGCGTCTGCAGCGTATTGCGCGCATTCAGCCTGCCCACAGGATTGTTCAGATCGCTGCGCGTCAGTAACACTTGCCCGACAGTGATGCCGAAAATGCCGAATAGCTCGCTGTAAATCTGAATCAGCCGCCCTTGACCGACAGCCGCCAACATTTGCTTGCGTGGCAAAGACGGATCGATCTCAGGATAGGCGAGCGCCTCGCGGCCTGCAGCAATGGCGCCTGAGGAGACGAGCGCAACCGCGTGCCCTTGATCGTGTAGCTGCGCCACTTGGCGCACGATCTCTAGCATGCGGCGTCGTGCGATATGACGCGTGCCGTCGGTCAGCACGCTAGTGCCGAGTTTGACAACAATCGGTGCTTGTGGGTGCATAACAGCTCTCGGATGAAGCTAGGACGATGCCATTCTACCACAAGCACTGCCTCTGCCAAACTAAAGGCGTTTGCTGCGCAAACGCAGGCTGTTGGTCACCACGCTGACGCTGCTGAAGGCCATTGCCAACGCCGCGAGCATCGGATTGAGCTGCGCAAGGCCTTCGGGCACGTTAGGCAGCACAGCCAAAGCGCCGCCTGCCACTGGAATCAGCGCCACATTGTAGCCGAAGGCCCAGAGCAGATTCTGCCGAATGGTGCGCATGGTCAGCTGTGAGAGATGCACTGCCTGCGGCAGGCTGCGCAGGTCGCCGCGCATCAGCGTGACGTCGGCCGCCTCGATGGCTACATCTGTGCCTGTGCCAATGGCAATGCCGACGTCTGCCTGTGCTAGCGCAGGCGAATCGTTCACGCCATCGCCGACCATTGCCACACGCAGGCCTTCTGCCTGCAGCGCTCGGACAACAGCCGCCTTCTCAGATGGCAGGACGTTCGCCATGACGCGATCAATGCCGACTTGCGCCGCGATCGCGCGCGCCGTCACTTCATTATCGCCTGTCAGCATAATGACCTGCTTGCCGAGCGCCCGCAACGCCTGCACAGCCTCAGCCGAGCCTTCCTTAAGCGTATCTGCAGCCGCGATCAGCGCTACAGCTTGCCCGTCTATAGCCAGCCATAAGGCCGTCTTCGCCTCGGCTTGCAGACGCGCTGCTTCAGCCCTCAAGCCGTCCAGTTGGATGCCCTGCGCTTGCATGAAGGCTTGGCTGCCCACTGAAACCATCTGACCGTCTACTTCAGCGCGCACGCCCTGCCCTGGGAAAGACTCGAAGGCGCGCGGCGGGTATAGCGGCACGGACTCGGCCTCAGCGGCGCGCACTAGCGCCTCGCCAAGCGGATGCTGGCTGCCGCGCTCGGCCGAAGCCGCAAGCTGCAGCGCTTTTTGGCGCGTCCCTGGCCAGGCTGCGCTCAGGACTACATCAGTGACCGTTGGCGCGCCGCGTGTGAGCGTGCCCGTCTTATCCAGCACGAAGGCGTCCACTCTAAGCAGCTGCTCGAGCGCAGCGCTGTTCTTGAACAAGATGCCAAGCGCGGCGCCCTTGCCGACGCCGACCGTGATCGCCGTCGGCGTCGCCAGGCCCATGGCGCACGGGCAAGCGATCACAAGCACTGCTACCATGCGCAAGAGCGCAGTCGCCAAGCCTGCGCCGCTCAAGAGCCAAAGCGTGAAGGTGAGGGCCGCGATTCCAATCACTACAGGCACGAAAACTGCCGAGACCTGATCTACAAGGCGCTGAATCGGTGCGCGCGAGCCTTGTGCAGACTCAACCAGCTTGATGATCTGCGCTAGCGCCGTCTCGCGCCCGACTCGCGTCGCGCGCATTTTGATCAAGCCCTGCCTGTTCAACGTGCCGCCGATGACTTCATCGCCAACCGTGCGCAGCACGGGCAGGCTCTCGCCCGTGAGCATGGACTGATCGACGCTGGTGGTGCCTTCGATGATCACGCCGTCTGTAGGAATGCGCTCGCTCTCGCGCACGATCAGCACATCGCCGACGCGCACTTCTTCAATCGGGATGTCTGCTTGCACGCCGTGCCGTTCCACGCGTGCCGTCTTGGCGCGCAAACCGATCAGCGCCCGAATCGCCTGGCCTGTCTGGCCTTTGGCGCGCACCTCGAGCAGCTTGCCCAGCACTACGAGCGTGATGATAACCGCCGCCGTCTCGAAGTAGACGTGATGCGCGTTCAGGCTGTGCAGCTCAGCTGCAAGAGGCGTGATCAGCAAGATAGTCAGCGCGGCGCTATAGAAGTACGCTACGCTCGTGCCCAGCGCGACCAAAACGTCCATATTGGGCACGCCGCCACGCAAAGCGCGCCACGCGCCGATGTAGTAATCGCGCCCGACGTAGAATTGCACAGGCGTTGCCAAAGCCCAGAACAGGAAGTTCATCCAATCTTGCCATGCCCAATCGCCGAGAACGCCCAGATCGCGGCCCATGCTGAGCGCGAAGAGCGGCACTGTGAACAAGGCGCCGATCAACAAGCGGCGCCGTTGATGGGCGATCTCAGCCTGGCGCGCCTTCGCTTCGGCATCTTCAAGCGATTCGCCTGCGGCCTGCTCTGGCACGTCATAGCCCGCTTTGCGCACACGCGCCACAATCGCCTCGTGCGTCACTAAGCGCGGATCGTAGGCGATGAACAGGCGCTCACGAGCCAGGTTGACTTCAGCTTGCAGCACGCCTTCCAGCTTGCGCACATTACGCTCAATAGTTAGCGCGCAGTTGGCGCAGGTCATGCCGCTGATCGGCAACGTCTCTTGTTCGAGAGGCGGCACATTCGAGGCCATAGCTCAACTCATGCCAAGCTGACGTTCGGCTGAGCAGGCGGATAGTTGATCTCGACCAGCTTGGCTTCGATCTGCTCCCAAGTGGCAGGCGCTTCCCACTCGATCAGCACTTGGCGCGTCTGCTCATTGGCTTGCACGCGCCGCACGCCTTCCAGCTCAGCCACTTCTGTTTGGATAGTGCGGACGCAGTGTCCACAGCTGATGTTTGGCACGAGAACTGTCTTGCTCTGCATATCAGAAAGCTCCTAGCGGCTCATTTGGGCGAACAATTCGCTGATCTCGTTCAGAGCGCGCTCGCGTTCGGCTGCATCTTCGCCGCGCACAGCCGTGATCATGCAATTGCGCAGATGATCGTCGAGGATCAGATGATTAACCTTGGCGAGCGCCGCTTGAACGGCTTGAATCTGCTTGATCACCTCGATGCAATAGCGATCTTCCTCGACCATGGCAATGATGCCGTTCAAATGACCAACTGCGCTTTTCAGGCGATTGATCAACGCTATTTTGTTGTGCATACGCGCTCCT